>NZ_JNAW01000004.1:0-300000 GCF_000760215.1 Prochlorococcus sp. MIT 0603
TAATTAGATCTAAAGTAAGAAAAGCGTCCAAAATATTGGGCGCTTTTTTTATTAACTAAATTAAAATCTAAGAAAAAAAATTGAGTTTTATAGAGAAAGCTAATTACATAGAATGTCTCTCAGAGTTAGTAAAGAGAGATATTCTCTAGTTAAAATATATTTTTTTAGGAAGTAATTTTAATCTAAGGATTACAAATTTTAAATGGTAAATATTTGATATTAATATAATTTGTTATCGCTACCAGCAATTCTCTCCTTCACCAATAGGGATACAAATATCTTCTTCTTTAGCTTTTTTTCTAAGCTTTTTAGCCTCTTTATCAAGAGTGCTTTTTTCATCAACTTCTTGATCACTTGTCCACTCTTTTAGTCCTCCCATAGGTTCTTTACCTGCATTACTAACAGAAGGATTAATTGTGCTAGTAGCCAAAAGAGCTGAAGCTGCTAGGAATATAGCGATTGGTGATCTCTTACCCATAAGAACGATATTAATACTCCTTATTCTGACCCGATCATTGCAAATGTGATACCAAAAAAGCACTTACTGATGTATCAAATAGCACTAGCTCTAATCACCTAGCCTCCTAAGTAAATTGCTATATGATTGAAAAACTAAGTCCAGCTCTGCAGATCTGCCATGTTTGGCAAGTAATCCTTTTGCTCCCGCATCGAGTCCAAACAATAGCGTTCTATCATCATTATTACTAACATAGCTTTGTATCCAGCCAACACATACAACTCTCTGGCCAGATTTAACTTGCTCCACTGAATGCAAAGAAGTGCTTGGATAGATGACAAGATGACCTTGAGCAAGCTTGAACTTTTTCACCTCTTGCAGGGTATGTATAGACAATTCGCCACCTTCGTATTCTTCAGGGTCATTTAAAAACAAGGTAAAAGACAAATCACTTCTACCAGAACTCATATATGGGTTATCTATATGTATTCCATAACCTTGGTTTTCTGAAGTTTTTGTAAACATAACGCCATGGATTTTTCTAGGCAAAGAGAAGCTTTTAATTAACTGATCTGAAGTAATCGCTTTTCGAATGATTTCGACATTTTCAATGGCAATTTTTGAATTTCTATTTAATTGCAAATTGTCTTTTAATTCAGCGGCATGCGTACCTGCCGTCCTTTTACCACTTTCCCAGCTCATTTGATCGCTCTCAATACTTTCCAGACATTTCGCAGCTTCAGCTTTGCCTATAAGCTTATGTACTAAAAAATCCATAAACAATCAAAGACTAATAAATCAGACAGAAAACTATTGAGCAATCATATCTCAAGGAACAATTTATACTCTCCTACGTATCATATGTGCACACGTATTTACTTTTTCTTGTTTTGTCTAAGATTAATATTAATCATCAAAATGCAATCGACTAATGAAAGTTTCAAGAAGCATGATCTCATCTCTAAGTGCATGTGCTGTAGTAATTGGAGCTAGTTTAGGTGCACAACTTACCGCTTCAACAAAAAGAGAGGTTAGGGTATATTCTGGTCGGCACTATAATACTGATAAACAAGTATTTAAACAGTTTGATAAAGAAACAGGAATTAGGGTAAGGCTTATTGAAACTGAAGGCATCTCATTACTTGAAAGATTAAAAAGAGAAGGCAAAAAATCTACTGCTGATGTCATCTTATTAGTCGACGCTGCAAGAATAAATAACGCAGCAAAGGATGGTCTTTTACAATCATTTCGATCAGATAAATTAGAAAAAAATGTTCCTTCTAATTACAAGGATTCAAAAAGAAGGTGGTATGCACTTACCAGGAGAGTAAGAGTGATGGTAGTGAATCCAAGTAAAGTAAATGCATCTAAGATACGAACATTCGCAGACCTAGCTGATCCTTCCTTAAAAGGATTAGTATGCCTTAGAAAACGCAACAGCCCATATAATCAATCATTAGTAGCTAATCAAATAGTTCTCAGGGGTGAAAGAAAAACAAGAACTTGGCTGAACAAAATGTTATCTAATGTATCTCAACCTTACTTCCCTGGAGATATAGGAATAACACGTGCTGTCGCTCAAGGAAAATGCGGAGTTGGAATAGTAAATCATTATTATGTTGCTAGAATGCTTGCAGGAGTTAATGGCAGCAATGATATACGTTTAGCAAAAAAAGTAAGGGTAATTACACCTAACCCTGCACATGTTAATGTAAGCGCAGGTGGGTTAGCAAGATACGCCAAGAATAGATCTGAAGCGATAGAGTTTTTAGAATACCTTGCTTCACCTAAAGGAAGTGAGGGGCTTGCAGGACCAACATATGAACACCCTTTAGTTGGATTAAATAATAGTGAAGAGGTTAAAAGTTTTGGAGGTTTCAAACCAGATAAAGTAACAATCAGCCAATTAGGAGAATATAATTCTAAAGCCATTAAAATGATGATTAAAGCTGGTTGGCAATAAATTCAATGTTCATATTACTTTTGAAATAGAATAAAGAAATAAATAAAGAGTTTAATAGGTATAAAGTATCCTTACATAAAATTATGTTTATAAGGATAATTTTATGTAAGGAGAGGTGGCTAAGTGGTCTAAAGCGAACGACTCGAAATCGTTTGACGTTATAGCGTCCGTGGGTTCGAATCCCACCCTCTCCGTTCATGACTTTTTCCGTAGGCGTCTCAAGGCATCCATTACGGTCAAGAATTTCGTCTGAATTCTTTATTCTTCCGTCAATTTCAGTGTTTCAGAGATTTATTGTATTCGCATAGGATTTTGTTGTTTTCAGTGATACGAAACCCGCCAGTATTATGAGCATAAGAAAAGCTTTGACTATTAAAACTTACCCAATTTCCCCATCCCACTGATAATCCAATCTCTTCTCTTCTTTTACTATTTGGATATCTGACGATAATCTTTGCAGCATGAATCCTTTTTAGCGGAAGATTATCTTGTTTAATATTTCCAATGTCCTGCAAGTATGGAGGAAAACTTTCAAATTTAATTACATGTCCATAGCAATTTTGTGAAGATGTATAGATGAATCTATTTGGACGATCATTTTCTTTATACGTATGAGCTGTCGATGTATTATTAAAGTTTAAAAAATTAATTATAAATAAATTACTAATTATATACAATACATGCTTATTCAATTTGAACATACCATATTGAAACATATAATCCATTCTATCGTATAAATCTATTTATATATAGCATCTCTTTCTAATAAAAACTTGAAATCGTCTTTTGCCTATTTGTGATTACCTAACTTCGTCCAAGAAAATAAGCGAATTGGCAATGATTATTTAAATCGAATTTCAACTATATCTAACCAATACTAAAACCGATTACTCCTAATGATAAGGATCCCCATCAACATATTCAATTGATAAATCATGCAATCTACTTAATAGGCCTGAATCTAGATCTATAAGGAGAAAATAATGCCTTTTTGAATAAATTATTGGTCTTATACCAGTTTTCCATTTATCTGAAATACATGTGTAAAGAGCGTCGTAGGGTCTGCCCTTTTGATTATTAAAATATGAAATCTTTTTATGTTTAATTTCATTGCCATTTTTATCTAACAATGAATGTGATAAAAATCTTTGCTCTTCATAATTTCTCCAAAATATCTCACAAGAGGAAGATATTATTCGATGGAATTTTCCCTTTAACCTTTCCTTTAACTGTCTTCTGATTCCTGCTAGATGGTATATAGATAATCTAGCAAAATCTTCTGATATCAATGCTATAGAGTAATCATTACTTGATGAATAATTCCATTCCTCGAATTTTGGAGCTAAACCACTACCTTTAAGAAAATAATTCATTAGGCAATTTTTGTTACGCTTGCATTTTAAGATATATTTATTATCACTAATATTATCTAGAGTATTCTCTAAATTTTTCTGGAAATTTTGATTTAAAGTAAGTGTAACCGGTACAATGATTGTACTATCCATATTCCATTTGCTAAGCTCATACAAAGGTGAGTTACATAAACTATAAACACCATTATTATCAACAAAATTACAATCTTTCTGACTATAATCAAATTGTACATCTGATAAGTTTAAATCTCTTATACGCTGAGATTCTCCTATTTTAATTCCTACCACTTCACCAGAAACCAAAGGTGAATAAATATTTTCCAGAAGGAAATCTAATTTTTGATCCTCGTTATTTAAATCTGTGGCAACAGAAGTGAATACATTAAGATTCCTAATTTTTACTTTTTCAGATGCTAATTTCTTCATATAATGCCTAAGATCTTCTACTCTCACATCAATTCTTGCAGAGATATTGTAAATTGAACCCTTCTTTTTTATATCAAGTATTTCAAAATACTTGATAGATCCCTGCGCGTAATCTCTTCTATCCTTTTTTATTATCTTTGTTTGATTAATTATACCAGCTCTAATTTCCTTCTGGTTTAAAATCTTGGTTTCGGAATCAATAAAAGAACCGACAACATTTGCAAGTGCATTTTCTACAGCATTTTGTATAGCAGCTTGAACAGATTTCCCAATTCCTTTAGCATCAATTGTTTTAATTATCTCTTTATTAGTAGTTGAACTATCATCAATCAGTTTTGATGTATGGTAATTTTTAATATATTCTTTGAAATCTTCTACTCTAATATCAACACGAGCTATTACATTATAAATTGAACCATTCTTTTGTATATCTAATATCTCAAAATACTTAATTGATCCCTGAGAGTAATCTTTTATGTCTTTTTTAATCACTCTGGTCCTACTAATAACACCGTCCCTAATTTCCGTTTGCTTTTTTATTTGAGTCTCTGCATCAATAAAAGAACCAACCACTTGAGTTAAGGCATTTTCTGCAGCATTTTGTGCAGCAGCGTCAACAGATGTTCCATACCCTGCAGCTGTAACAGTTTTAATGGCTTTTTTGTTTGATCTATAAGAATTAGATATTTGGGTGAATGTTGTACTTCCAGAAGCTTCTTTTAAAGGGGGAACGGACTCATAGGCAATCGAAGATGGACAAAGAAGTAAAGGGAATAGATATATAAACTTTGGCAAATTCATATTGGCAGGAGTTTATTCTTCCTCTTGCATTTTACGCCCATAGTTTAGCTTGGTTTATAATGTTGGTTGTAACCCAATCAAAATCATGAAATTTACATATCTTTCCGCAGCGTTACTTCTTTCTTTTATTACTCCAACAAGTACATTTGCTTCTTGTAGAAATTATCCTAAGAGACCAGGTGTAGATATTGTTGAAGTAGAGAATGGAGTGAAAATATTTTCAACTGCCATGGCTACTGTTCCAATTGATGATGCAGAGCTATATATTGATGCACTAGAGGAGGCAAAAGTCGAGGCAAAAGTCGGAATATCGAGCTTTATGTCTGAAAATGTTTCAGAAGCATGCAAAAGAGATAGAAAGAAAATAAAAAAATTACGTGTAACCAATGAAAATAAAAGTGTTGATTTGGAAAAAGTCAAGACAGTGTTGTGCTCAGTTAGCACTCAAACCCAAGCACTATTAAAAGGCACAGTGAATGTTGGAGAATGTTATACGCCAGGCAAATTTGTAATGGTTACAGTTGGAATAAAACCTCAAACGATTTCAAATGCAAAGAGATTATCTAACAACTTAAGAGGCACAGCAGATCTTACTTCAGATGGTTCCTCTTCAAACTCAGGCGGATTTACAAATATAGATGGATATTCTAATACTGATAGATTTAATGACTTCTAAGGGGCCTAATTAGTGTTTAGTTTAACCTTTGCTTCATAAGCTTCTGATACATTTCCGGCCATTTCTCGTAAGAAATATCGCAAGGATCACATTCAAGCCACTCTATAGTTGCTTTCATAACTTCCCTCCCATACTCAAGAAGGTTTCTCTATTACAGAGGCAACACTTGTACTCGGGATAATGCCTTTTCATAATTGCTCCTATTCCCATAGCAGTAATTGAACTTTCACATAGGATCCAAATCTCTTTTTTTTCTTCAACAAAGATGTGGTTGCGAGGTAATTCCATTCTTCAAGTTAGCGTAGCATCTTTTTTTTAATTATTCATTAGAAGATCATCTACATTTCTGATATTTTATAGCAGAAGTTTTCCATTTACAAGAAATTATTGGCTTAGTATACTTCATCTAAATTAAATTGCTAATTAAAAAATTCAATATTTATAGCTTTGAGCTCCTTCATTATATCTAAATCCAAATCCATAAAAAGAAGATATTTCCTCTCTGACGAAATAAAGTGCTGTAATCTAAATTTTGTTTTTATATAATTTCCATGAAGCGGTGAGAAATTGCCGTAATATCCTAAACCCCAATCTATTGGCACCAATACAAGGGGAGGTTTGCAATAATAAGTAGAGGTTGAATCAGAAGCCATCGTACAATAATGTGACATCTGATAATTATTATCTTTGGGATCATATTCCTTTGTGTATAGCAATTGATTATTAGTACCATATATATTTATTC
Organism: Prochlorococcus sp. MIT 0603; assembly: GCF_000760215.1. Classification (NCBI taxonomy): domain Bacteria; kingdom Bacillati; phylum Cyanobacteriota; class Cyanophyceae; order Synechococcales; family Prochlorococcaceae; genus Prochlorococcus; species Prochlorococcus sp. MIT 0603. The sequence goes on from NZ_JNAW01000004.1 coordinate 6,442, forward strand.
GGAAAGGATTAAATGTTTTTGGGTAAGGCCTTCCTTGGCGATCTATAGTAAGATATTTAGTGTATTTTTGAAGCTCCCATTTATGCTTAACATCTTTTAGGATATATGTTGTGAAATTCTTTCCTTTCATATCTATAATTGAAATAGTATAATCATTTTCCTTATCAAATAGTCCTTTAGAACGAAAGGAATCGATATTCTTATCTATCTTTATCATATGAGCTGGGGTTGCTATTCTAGTTACTCTCTTCTCATCACTTATATTATCTAGAGTAGATTCGATTGTTTTAATAAAGTCATCATTTACTAGAAAAGTAACTGGTATGACAAAAGTCTTAAACTTATCGAAACTAGGAGGAAACGATGATGGGTTGCATAAATTATTTCTACCATGACCATGCCCGGCACTTTGGGCATATGATCTTGAAAAAGCAATCCATTCCTTACAAAAATTTGAAGTGAAGAAATCCGAATGCTTTATTGGATTCCCAATATCTACTGTAACTATTTCACCTTGATTTTCTAAAGGCCTAAGAACTTTACTGAAAAGTATGTCTCTTTTTTGATCTAGGTTTCTTAGATTTGAAGTGACTTCAGTAAAAAGGTCTATTGCATTTATTTCTTTTGATGTTTTTGCTAATTCTCTAATATAGACTCTAAAATCCTCTATCCTAATATCAACTCTTGCAGTGACATTAAAAATCGATCCATTCTGTTGAATATTGAGAATCTCAAAGTATTTAATAGATCCTTGCGAATAATCTCTGATATCCTTTTTAATTATTTTTGTTCTGCTAATAACACCATCTCTAATTTCTTTTTGCTTTTTAATTTGAGTTTCTGCATCCATAAAAGAACCAACAACTTGAGTTAAGGCATTTTCTGCAGCATTTTGTGCAGCAGACTCTAGCGATGTTCCATAGCCACTTGCAGTAACAGTTTTTATGGCTTTCTTATCTGATGTAAAGGAATTAGCTATTAGGGTTGATATTCTCCTGTCAGATTTTTCTTTGAAAGGTGCCAGGGACTCATGAGCAATCGAATATTGACAAAGAAGTAATGGGAAAAGGTATATAAACTTAGATAACTTCATATTCTCGCCAATTTTCTAACTGTTAGTAATTTACTATCACAAGCACTTGCTTGAGAAGTCTGGAAGAATATTGGTTATGAGAATAAAGAATGTTGGGTGAATGGATTTGGTTAAGACAATCGAATGCTTGAATGCAAATGTTTGATCAAAACAATCAGAGCGTTACTACAAATGCATCTCTAAAATTTATTGATTTTATGTAATAGTGTATTAGCATAATTATATTCATACTATTTGATGTGATCATGGAAATCAATGAAGTTGATTTCCAACAGACTCTTTAGACCACTTGAGCAATCCATGTTGTCTATACCTTTTCAAGATGATCTATTTGGTATCAGTTCAGCATCATTACCAATCAAAGAACTATTAGATGAGCTGCTTGGAAAATGATTATATTAACTGGGCATAAAGGGTTTATTGGGAAAAAGTTCTTAGATAAAATATCTGTAGATGTTTTAACCATAGAGAAAGATACTAGTTTGAATTTTCGTGAATCATTTACTAATTGGAAGGATATAAGTTTGATAATTCATCAAGGTGCAATATCAGATACAACATGTACAAATATTAAAGAGATTTATACATATAACATTGATTATACTGAATGGTTATTTAAACAGTCAATTAAATATCAAATCCCTATAAAATATGCTTCTTCTGCATCAGTCTATGGTAATCAACAAGGCATAATAAATCCTCTCAATTACTATGCAATATCGAAAGTAATAATGGACTATTGGGTCCAGGACCATATAAAAGAATTTAAATTAGTTCAAGGATTCAGATACTTTAATGTATATGGGAAAGGAGAAGACCATAAAGGAGACCAAGCGAGCCCTATATCTAAGTTTGCAAAACAAGTAAAAGAAAATGGTAAGTTAAAGCTCTTTGAGGGTTCTGATAAATTTCTTAGAGATTTTATTTGTGTGGATGATGTTGTAGATATTGTTCTTAATAATAAAAAGCCATCAGGCATCTATGATTTAGGTACTAGCAAGCCTATAAGCTTCCAGAAGGTTGGAGACCTCATAGCCAATAAATATGAAGGTCAAATAGAATATATCCCCTTCCCAAATCATTTAGTAGGCAAGTATCAAAACTATACCTGCGCAAGGGATGAGGATTGGGGCCTTAACTTTATTTCAGTAGAAGATTATATAAATAGCCTTTAAAACCCTATTGAGAAATGGCTGGCAGATCCAGAGTCGAAGAAATAATAGGACTTGCAGTGCTCAATAAACCAAAGAATCAATTCCGCACATTTATGTTCTGGCGATCACATTTGATTATTTGATTTCCTTGTGAATAGTCATCTTATTTAGCTGAGGGCAAAACTTTTTAAGCTCCAACCTTTCGGTTGTGTTCCGACGGTTTTTTTCTGTCGTGTATCTTGACACTCCAGGAGAACGCTTTTCAGAAGCAGGAACAGTTCTACACTCAGTACACTCTATGGTTACAACGATTCTAGTTCCTTTCTTTGCCATAACTATAAATTCCGCGTTAAAGGAGTATTAATTGATAAGATCATATTACAACCTAATAGGTGATTTTAGAATTTATTGAAGCTCTCTTTGAAGTCAGACTTCAGATGAGTGCTTCTGGTAGGAGGTGTGTTCAAGCATGTTTTTTAAAGTGGGAGTTTGGGAACAGTTTCAATAGATCGCTCTCCTTTGCTCAATAACTTACTCAAGCAGAATAAAATCAATTAAATCCTATTATTTTTCATTTCTATAGGCTTTCTCAAGAAGAACATCAAATTATTTAAGCCTATTGGTGAAATTCAATGGGGCTTCTGAATTCCAACACTCACACATACGAAGACTTAGGTTTGCTAATCGCAACAAGTGCTTCCGCTGGAAGCGATCCTAAAGAATTGGAGTTGAAGGTTTGATAAAAATTTGGCAAGAAAGTGTAGTTTTAGAAAAAATTTCTTTTGATTAATTAATAGGAATCTTCAGATTAAATTTTACAGAAGTCTTACAGAAGAGGGTATATAATCGAAACCCACTGAAGGGGTTAAGATGGTAGATAAAAAAAGGATTTTTAATAGAATATTTTCTCTATTAGCAGTCAACTCTATTCTATTGCCCTCTATAGGAGTACAAGAATTAAAGGCTTTGCCAATAAGCAATTTTGATCATTTAGAAATTTCACAGAGCTTATTAGATTCAGAGCCAATTACTATTGCAGTTAGGAAGGTAAAGAATATGGCTGGTAGCTTTGCTGAAAGCGGGGAAATATATGGTCCTAATGGTAAGAAAATTAATGTTGGGTTTTGGAATAAAAATGTTGAGATTAAACTTGCAGAGTATATTTCAAATGCACTTTCAGATACCGGTCATTTCATTATAGTTGAGAGAAATAGGTTATACGATGTCTTTAATGAACAATCAATTAAAGGAATAAATCCAAAAACTGCAATCAAGAAAAATAACTTGACAGCTGCTAAGTATATTGTACTGACGACATTGAGCAATTATGTGCCAAATTCATCAGGCTCAAGAAGTAGCTCAGATTCAAGATTCTTAGTTTTTAAATCAGGAAAAGATCGCGCTAAGGTTAATACTTATATATCATTAGATGTAAGGATCGTTAATACAAGTACAGGGACTATTGAGCATAGTAGAACAATTGAAGGGATAACTTCAACAGTTGCGAAAGCTGATAGATCGGGAGTTACATTAGGTTTAGCTAATAATGTCAGTGAGAAGCAAAGGTATGATATGACTGCCACAAGCAGGGCCTTACGTGCAGCTGTTATTAACGTAGTTGATTATTTGGATTGTCGTCTATATCTTCAAGATGAATGCTTGGATGAATATAAAGCCATGGATGAGATAAGGAAAGAGTCCACTAAAGATACATTTGATCTTTTTTAGTTAATGCAATTCAATTGATTATTCATACTTAAACAAACGACGCAAAATCATGAAGTTAAATCATTTAAAAAGCAAATTACTTGCATCTGTATTTATAGTCTTATTTTTGGGTTTTGATTATGCTTATTCTAATCAAAAAAGAAGTGCTGATAATTCAAGCGCAATAGAGAAAGATATTTTAATTGATGAAATGATAAATATGGTGCGTGATTCTCAAGTCAAAAACAGAACTTATAAGATCAATCGGAATAGCAAGTTAAACACTATAACACTGCATGTTTACCCCTTTGAGTTAAGAACAGAAGGCAGTCCAGACTGGTGGTCTGAAAAAAAATCATATGATCTAGCTTATCTATTAAAAAAATCGCTAGACAAATACCCTGGTCTAAAAGTCAAATTATATAAAACATGGGAAGAGTATTTGATTAATGAGGAAATGAATCAAAATAATTCTAATATAATGAAAAGTAAGAAAAAAGAAGAGTTTAAAACAAACTCAAATTTCTACCAAAAAGCTAAGGAGAGTCTATTTAATATATCTAATAATATAAATTATTTTATTAAAAGAGATGAAAAAGAGAATCAAGAGATTTTACAACCTAAACAATACCATTTATCAATTCGTCCAAATATAACTGAATATATTCATCAGAGACTGCCTTCTAAGAAGAGAGGGATTGGACTTGGCTTTGTTGCTTTTAATTCCAAGAAATGCATTACAGAAACTTATTTTTCTTCAGACTATAAAATGAGCTTTGAAGACCAACCCAAATATCTGTTAGATTCTGGTAATTTCAATCATTTAAAGACATTTGAATATTCTAAATCACTTACAATAAATAAATTAATAACACAGACAATGGGGGGTTCAAGTATGAATGTTAATTTAATATTGGGTGGATTTGGTGGAGGTAAGTTCAAAGAGCCTAATAAACCAATTAAAAAGATAATTTATCAAAATATTGTAGATGCTTCTGAGGGTATATATTGCCTAATCACAAATCAAGAAGAGTGTATTAATTTTTACAAGGATAGGTTGGATCAGTCGCCTACATTGCTTAAGATAAAAGATGAAAAGAAGCCTGTTGACAAGAGTTGCTAGCCTTATTAATTTTACAAATTAATAAACTTTTTTTTCTAATCTAAAATCACTTGCTATTATTTAACTTAAACAAATAATTATGAGATGAGACTTTTATTTAACTATAGGAGATTAGGCTTTTTGCGGTTTATTATTATTGGATTACAATTATTTTCATTTTCTTCTTTTACTCCTCCTGTTCTTTCTCGCTCATACCCTTTTCAAGGAAAATGTGGAATATTAATGATCGAAGCTTATCAAGAAAAATGTAAAGCTCTATTTTCTGAAGATATCTTAACAATTATCCCTAAAGGTTCAAGGCAAATAAGGATTCTACCTCAGCAAATTGTATCTTTCTCACTTGCAAATAAAGCTACAATGAAAATAAATGAAAGAGATCCTTTATGGAAAAATTCTTTTAATAGAGGTAGATTTTGGTGGAAAAATTCAGCCACTCCAGAATGGGTTATTAAAGCCTCCCAAAGGAGAGAGTTGCATCAATTCTTGATTAGTTATGTTGACAGAAGCTTTAATCCACAGTTAGTACTTTTTGTCCTAGACGATCCAACAAAAGCCGGCTCTATGAGCATTGCATTGAATAACATGTCAGGGTTAAACTTAAATCAAACTAGAAAGCCAGGTGATGCATTAAGTTCTCAAATTTCATATCGAATGATAAAGAAAGCAAAGCGCCAAGCCAAGAGGCTTAAAGGACTATGTAATGCCTCAATGTATGACGATGCTAAACCAGTGGCAATTGCTTTAGATTCATACGTAAATAATACTATTAATGAGATATCTATTTTTTCTGGTTCTGAACGAACTATTGAGGATCTGCAAAATATAGTTGATGGAGTTATCTCAAATTGTGATGGTAAAAGGCAAGAGGATATTGCACTAGAGAGAAAAGAGAAGGAAGCGGCAGAGGAGGCCAAAACAAAAGCAGAAGCAGAAAAGCGAAAAGCTGCTTTTGATATGCTTGGATCCTATTAGAAAACCCCATAGCAAATGAATTCTCTAAAAGCCCTACCATTTCTAATATTTCTCTCTATTGGAGTTTCAAGTTGTGGCAACTGGAATATTAAAACAGGTACGTCAGACATAACTAAATCAGGTGGATTTATGTTTGACCATAATTCTGGAGATATAATAGGTACTGAAATAGATGAGAATGGGAACTTAAGAGATTGCACAAGAGGAAATTCCTCAAAGAAAAGAGGATTACCATCGTGTAATAGTATTATTGACAAAAGAGAGCTAGCAAGAAGTAATTCACTTAAAGATTCAAATAAGCAATCTGAAAAATTATTAACTGATAAAGTTGCTGGGGTTAATTTATTTAACTTGCCGAATGGTTCTCAGATAAGAGTTAAATCAATGGTTAAATATAATGATAATACCGGTCAACTAATAATTAATTCTCAGGTAGAAAGGGTTAAAGGTAATAGTGCATTATTCGAAAACTTATTTATCGAAAGCAAAGCAAATATTATTATTTCTTTTTTAGATAAGGATGATTTTGAATTACTTGAACCATTAAGGCTCCCATTGAATGTTCTTAAAGGTCAAGCTCAAAACATATCATATAGAAAAAAGATAGGTAGAACTACAGATGACATCATTGCAGTCAGGTTACAAGCAAGAAGGACAATTAAAAGTATTAGAGAGTACAAGAATATAGCTAGAATAGAATCATCAATTAACTTCTAGTTTTCATTCAAGATAATTCACTTTATACACTCAAAGCCAATATTTTCAGGGTATTCCCAACGATTCTTATCTTCAACCTCCTTAAACTCAGAATATTCAGAATCATCAAATCTAGCTCTTCGAATACTCGAAAATTTGACTTTTGATAGTTCATTTTCCAATGTTTGATAATCATACATAAGGTGATGACCATCACCTCTCATTCTGCTAAAAATATTTTCAAAACTTTCCTTACCTAGGTTTGAGTTTAAACAGAAATCTATACTTTTAGATTTTGAATCCGAATCTAAATACTCTTCTATAAAATAACGCAAGTTCGGAACGACTAGTCTGAAAATGCCTCCTTTCTTTAAAATTCGATAACTTTCCTTAATGGCAAAAGTAAATTCCTTTAATGGTAAATGCTCTAACACATGAGACGCATATAAAAAATCTACTGAAGAACTTCTCTCTGGCAATCTTTTAGTTATGTCGCCATAAATTGCTTTGTTCGAGATAATATTCCTTAGATTTGCAGATATACGCGGATTGGTTTTTTTCAAGATTTTATAAATTATCTTAGAAAATAGTTTTGAAAGTGGGATTTTTTGTATAAAGAGGGTTGGGGTTGAGTCATAGTTTTTCCACCCGATAGGATTACTTAAACCACAACCGTATTGAACTTTTAGGGAATCCATATGAATGTTAATTGTGCAGGCAAGCTGATTTACTAATATTAAGTCTAGTTTATTGCGAGAACAACACTTTTAGCAATATAAGTTTTCACTATATAATTGTTCAAATTGTTGGAAATTCATACTAATTAGCTTTCTAAATATAAAGACTGTGATATTTGTAAAAGAATCAAAGAATAGATACTTAAATGTCTTCTGTCCTTATAAAAATAGCATCTAATTGAAGTAAGCGATGGCTATCTGGATCTTTCGTAACTGTTTCTAAATGCCATAAAGAGAATCCCAGTTTCTTTAGCCTATCGATAATATCCCACCAAAGTTTTTGATTCAGATATAATGGAAGTAATGATAATTCAATTAATATCCCTTTACATCTTCTCAAAGTATTATCTGCTCCATCTAATACATTCCACTCGTAACCTTGGGTGTCAATTTTTAAGAATAAGTTTGAGTCTTCATCTATATATTTTGTAGAGATATCATCAAGTGTATTTATAGGAACATTTTCTTTTGAAACATATTCTGAACCAGGACAAATAGAAGTGTGGGAATCTAAGATTGGCAATATAGATGAGCATCCAGTGTGACCTGAAATGTTAATACTTATCTCACCATTACTATCACCAACTGCAGATTGAGGGTAAATTATACAATTCTGATTTTTAGTATTCTTAAGAAGTTCAGAATATGCTTTAGAAATTGGCTCAAAGCATACTATTTGACCTTTATAGCCAATCTCTCTAAGGAATATTGAAAAAAGTCCAATATTGGCTCCAACATCAAAAACTATATTTATATTATTACTTTTAATTATTTCTTTGAATAATATATTTGAATCATTAAGCCTGGAATACCTAGTAATATCTAATCCAATATTTTTTGATATTTTTTTAAAGAATGATCTGAAATTTCTTTTAATTGGGTTTGGGGATGCTGTAAATCTCAAAAGGCTGTACCTTAATAACCTTTATTATCTTACTAGATATTTAACCAACTGAGCTATTATGAATACCGATATACAAATCTAAATAACTTTAGATCAGATTAATTAATAATTACTACATATTTTGATAGATAGTGTTTAACCTTTTCAAGCGATTAAATTATAGAAAAATGTTTTAGGAATTTGTCTATATCAAGAACTCTATTAATAGATTTTGCCAATTACTAAGTCAGAATTCATGATATGAGCCTAGAGATTTAGAGGCGTCTGCAGCCTTGCTATCAGCCCAGCCTAAAATTAAGAATTGCTCTTTTGGACAATATTGTTCAACAGTATTCAAGAAATGGAAATGCTTCATTGTCTCGTTTCTTAAAACCAATCGATTTGATTGAGGGAATATTGCTTCAGCTGTAAATTCATCCCGAACATAAGTCAAAATGCCTCCATAATCCCAACTCCATCCTTCATTTACAAACAAGGAAAATCCCACAATGCCAGCAAAACCATCATGGTGTGATCGATATACATCTCCAGAACGCATACGAACGGCTGCTGGAAATAGGGAGTATTTAGCTTTTCCTTGTGAGGCAGCTTTTAGAATTGGAGTTAAATAGTCTAGAAATACTTTTCTCAAGGTTTCTAGCTTTTCTCGTTGTTTTATTAAAGAAAATTTAGCTATATAGGGCTCATCTGCTCCAGGAAGGGTTTGAATGTTTGACGAGAAGATATGGCTATAATGATTGGGGCGAACTTGGTAGTGACATTCTACTGAACTAGTTTTTAATTCTGATAAAAGTTGACCGTATAAATCATTTGGCAAGAAATTGTCAATTACAAGGTATCCATGTTGATATAAGCGATTCATCTCAGCCTCGCTAAGCAGCTCAGAACATTGATTGGTATTTATCCTGTCAGGACTATTAGCCATTACACAGAGCTTGGAGATTACTTTTTTTAGCGGTCTCTCAACTTTTGTTGAGTAAATTCATAGTATACTTTACATGTAGGGAGTTGGTAAGTGATAGGAATTTTATTAAGATTATTGAATTGCTAATATGATTTAACATAGAAGTTATATGAATCATATAATTCATATGAATTATATGCAATTTACTTTTGTATTATAAAACGATCTGAATTAGATTAATGTCTTGGGGTTAGTTAATTAATATTGTATTGGTTAAAGCTCATATTCATGCTACCATTTTAGCTAAATAGCGGAAAGCATTGCAAGAAAAAATGAGAGTAGCATATATTTCATTTTATGCTAAATCATTTGATCATGAGTATGACTCGTGCAGGGAAAATGGAGGTGTTCGCTACGTTGAGCTTAAAAAAAAAGCAAAGTCTAATGGTATAACTTTTGAGAAATATAGAACTAAGTTTCATTCTGAATATGATGTTCTAATGATCTGGGACATTCCAAGGATAACAGATTTAATACCAATATTAATTAACAACATTTGTATTAAAAGGATACCAATATTGTTGATCCTAGAGGAGACTCCATGTGGCAGAAATCGTTTTATGATGAATATACCTTGCTTATTTAGCATGGTCTGTGTAAATACAATTGAAAGCAACTTTAAATATAGATTCTACAAGACAAGGTGTTTTGTACAACCAGGAATACCTAATAAAGAAGATATAATTAATTGCAAAAGCGAAATATTAGCGGGTAATAGAGTTAAATCTATTTGTTATATTGGAGCTGGTAAGACATCGGTAAACCCTCTCTCTACTTATAAGTTAAGAAGAAATATAGTAGAGATATTAAGCAATGCTAAGATATCATTTTCTCTTTTTGGAGAAGGCTGGGGCAGAAGAACAGTCCCTATGGATTTATTCGGCGCTGCATTAATTTCTAGAGTTAAGCCTATAAAAAAAATAATAGAATGGATTATAAATATTAATCATCAAAAAATTATTAGTAATGGAAGAATCAAATCTAAAAAAGATACTATGAAAAATTATAATTTCGCTCTTGCTATAGAACCATATATAGGAAGGCCATATATTATTTTAGAGAAAATATTTGATCCAATGTTAATTGGTTGTATACCAATTTATTATGGTCCAAGCGAATATTCCTCTATTCCTGATAATATTTTTATTAAAATCAAGAAAGAAACTAATATAAACAAGTTAACAAATTACTTAAACTCATTCTCTGAAGAAGAGCTGTCAAAATATAGAAATGATATATATAACTATCTTATATCAGAGTTAGCAGATGAATATAGATATGATAAATTTACTAAATGTTTAATTGAAAGCCTATACGAACTTTATTAGTGTTCTAAATAAGGCATTAATTATTTTTCCAGTGTATTCGAAGAAAAAAGATTTTAAAGATTATAGCCAGAAGCTCTAAAAGGATTAAAAGCCCAGTGAAACCAACTTATCAATCTTAATCATGCATTCTATTCATCAACATATTTAAGATCAAAACCACTACCTAGAAAGGTCCAAGAACTTATGGCATTATCAACTCATTGAAATTAGATCTAAAGATTCTTATGAACATCCTATACATAAGCGAATTCGTTGAAACCAGTGTAAAATAAGCAAAACCATAAAATAAATTGCTCGAATGTCAATAAAGCCAGAAGTAAAGAAATACAAAGGGAGTAACCTAATCAGAAATTTGACTGCGCCAAATTTAAGCTAGCTAGTAATACTAATTCCTTTTGCTTTAAAATCAATTTGGGAAACCTGTTATTTATTTCCCCAAATAAATTTCATTCAATTCAATAATATTAGTTTAATTTCTATTTTCTCTAAAATCAATGAAAATGGATTTAGGAATCTTTTAATATCTAATTTGATTAGTTTAATTGTAATAGTAACTCCTATATCTGTTATTACAATCTTTGAGTTCTTCTTTAATGATGATAGGGGAAAAGGTGATTTCAAGCAGACAAGCTTAGGGAAGATGAGTGAAGGAGAAGGGCATAAATATGCTGATATTTGGTATTATACTTTCTCACTTGTATTAAGAAAATTACCATTCTTAATCACTTTCTTTACACTTGGATTTTCAATTATAAACAATGAGATTGGTGATTGGTTTCATGATTTTTATGTGAAGTATATACCATATGAATCATCCATATTTGTAGCCACTATCGGAGTTATGGTAGTTATACATATGGAAAGCCTAACCCAATATATAGGACATAGATTGGCTCATAAAGTTCCTCTTTTATGGGATTTTCATGAACTTCATCACTCCTCTACAAAAATGACAATTTTATCCATTAATAGGGAAAGTCCTCTAGATGAGGTATTTACTTTCCCAATCACTGTCCCAATAACTGCATTATCTGGCTTGTTGCTAAATGAATATATTAAACAAGATTTAATGCTCCCATTCTTTATATATCTTGCCTATATGATTATAAAAGATTTAAATGGGCTTCTAGGACACTCATCCTTAAAGATGGTTTATCCCAAACCTCTCTCATATATATTAATGAGCCCCGCTCTTCATTGGCTTCATCATTCAGAGAACCCTAAACATTTTGATTGTAATTTATCAAATGACATAGTGATATGGGATAAAGTATTTGGAACCTATCTTGGTGAGGAATACCTAGAAGAGATAGAGTCATATGGTGTTCATAATACTGAGTATAACAAGCATCATCCTTTATATTCTGTTACTGTTTTACCTGTATTGAAGCTTACACGCCGTATTAAAAAGGTAATGGCATAAAACCTACTTAATTAAACAAATAACATGGTTAGTTTAAAAGATAAAATCTATATATTAGGAATCTCCTGCTTTTATCATGATAGTGCAGTTACTCTAATTCGTGACGGAGAAATTGTTGCTGCAGTTCAAGAAGAAAGATTCTCAAGAAGGAAGCATGATCCTAGATTTCCTGTTAATGCAATTAGGTACTGTCTTGAATCTCAAAATATTGACCTAAGTATTATTAAATCTATTGTTTATTACGAAAAGCCGCTTCTAACATTTGAACGTTTATTAGAGACATACCTTGCAACAGCACCAAGAGGTTTGCGTTCTTTTATTGCAGCAATGCAAGTTTGGTTAAAAGAAAAGCTGTTTTTAAAATCAGAGCTTAAAAAACAATTTGAAGGCCTTCAACAGGAACTAGTCCCAAAGGTTAAACCTAATATTCCAGAGTTACTCTTCTCAGAGCATCACCTATCTCATGCTGCAGCTGCATTTTATCCAAGCCCAATTAAACAGAGTGCAATACTTTGCATGGATGGAGTAGGAGAATGGGCTACAACATCTGCCTGGATTGGCAGTCAAAATACAATTAAACCTCTTTGGGAAATAAGTTTTCCACATTCCCTTGGTCTCTTATATTCTGCATTTACATATTATTGCGGTTTCAAAGTCAATTCTGGTGAGTATAAATTAATGGGTCTAGCACCATATGGAGAGGCAAAGTATGTAGATAAAATCAAAAACAACCTAATTGATATTAAAGAAGATGGAACTTTTAAGCTTGATATTAATTACTTTAAATATCATCGAGGGTTCCGAATGACTAGTAGGAAGTTTCACAATCTTTTTGGAAATGCTCCTAGAGAAAAAGAAAAAGAGATAACTCAGTTCCATATGGACTTAGCCGCATCTATTCAAGTTGTTACTGAAGAAATAGTATTAAAATTAGCCAAATCGCTTCAAGAAGAAACCGGAATTAAAAATCTCTGTCTTGCAGGTGGAGTCGCATTGAATTGCGTCGCAAATGGAAAGTTGCTGAAAGAAGAAATCTTTAATGATCTTTGGATTCAACCTGCAAGTGGAGATGCTGGTTCCTCTTTAGGTGCAGCACTTGTTGCGTGGCACCAACATTTTGATAAACCAAGAAGAGCTAACCCTAATGATTCAATGAAGGGGACTTATCTTGGTTGTGAGTTTTCGAATCATGAGATTATTAGTTATTTAAAAAAAATTAATGCTACTTTTCAAACCCTAGAAGATGACAAACTCTTTGAGAAAGTTGCGCAAGAGCTTGAATACGGAAAAGTAATTGGTTGGTTTAATGGGCCTATGGAATTCGGGCCTAGAGCCTTAGGGGGAAGATCCATTATTGGTGATCCACGCAATAAAGAAATGCAAAGAAAACTAAATCTTAAAATAAAGTATAGAGAAAGTTTTCGTCCTTTTGCACCATCGATTTTAGAAGAAGATGTTGCCAGTCAATTTGAGATGAATGTTAAGAGTCCTTATATGCTTCTGGTTGCTCCTATTAAGAAGAAACTACGCAAAGCAATGTCAAGTGATGAACAAAAGCTTTTTGGCATACAAAAGCTCAATATTTCCAGATCATCTTTGCCTGCAATTACTCACGTTGACTATTCTGCAAGGATCCAAACAGTAAGTAGCAAAACAAATCCCCGCTATCATAAGTTAATTACTGCTTTTAAAGAACGAACTGGTTGCCCCGCAATTATAAATACATCATTCAACGTAAGAGGAGAACCTATTGTTTGCACTCCACAAGATGCCTTCCGCTGTTTTATGAGAACAGAAATGGACATACTTATTCTTCAAAACCGTATCTTATTTAAGAATGATCAATTAAATGAAGAGAAAAATGAAAATTGGATGCAGCAATTTGCACTCGATTAATTATGAATAGAACAATTCACAAGAAACGATTGCGAGAATTTGGTTTTCTTTTTGGATTTGGATTACCTATTCTGATTGGATGGATCTTACCTGTACTTTCAGGTCATACATTTCGAATTTGGACTATTTGGGTTGGTATTCCATCTATCCTCATAGGAATCTTTATGCCAAGTGTTCTTCTTTACCCATACAAAGGGTGGATGGCTATTGGACATGGCCTAGGCTTCATTAACAGTCACCTAATTCTTGGGTTAATATTTCTTGTTGTTTTGCAACCCATTGCTTACGTAATGAGAGCTTTAGGATACGATCCATTGAGAAAAAAAAAGAGCAATGTCTCTTCCTATCGTGAAATCAAAAACCATGTTGATATAGATTTAAGACGCATTTTCTAGCTATGGAATCTTTTTTAGAATTAGCCAAAGACATATGGGACTTTCTACGAGTTCGTAAGAAATATTGGCTAGCACCCTTAATTATCACAATTGTGTTAATGGGATCCCTAATTATCTTTACTCAAGGTTCCGTAGTGGCTCCATTTATTTATTCTCTATTTTAGAGCGTAAAATGAAAACTAAAAACATAATTATTCCATCACTACTTAGTCTACTTAGTATTGAAGCAATATCTGCCATCTCTCTTAATACAGGTATCATACAAGACCTATATTCAGAGCTAGGTGTAAACAAGCCAATACATATTTCTCATCAAGGCCTGCATTGGAGAACAGAGAATAGTGAATGGGGGGCATGGCATAAAAACAATTTTGTAGATAGACATGTTAAAAGTTGCTTTGATGTTATATATAATTCTAATAACATTGGTGCTCGTGATATAGAGAACTATGGGCCAAATTTCTCAAGTGATTCTATAATTGCTTTAGGTGATAGTTTCATAGAAGGTCATGGCCTTAACCACCAAGACACATTCACATCTAAATTACAAAAGTATTCCGGAAAAAAAGTATTTAACCTTGGGACTGGTTATCAAACTGGGCCTCTTCAATATTATTTGATTTATAAATATAAAAGCTCTAACTTGCCTCATAAAACAATTGTAATGGGCTTTCTACCCTCAAATGACTTTACAGACAATGATTTTGAAAGTATTTCCAATAGCGGGCAGGGGAAGCTGAATTTATTCAAAAAGAAGCCTAGATATAGGCCCTATTATGATGTTAATAACAAACTAGATTCATACCCTATTATATACCCAAAGGATGCAAAAAAAAGGTCTAATCTTGCAAGATCAGGTTTCCATAATTTTATAGCCTCGCAATCTATAAGACTCAATACTATTCGTCTATATAAGAATCTAAAATTAACCAGTTATGTAAAACGACTAAATAATAAGCCTCGTTATATAGGGCATTCTATTGAGCAGCAAAATGCCGCTATCTTTTATATAAAAAAAACCTATAAACTTGCGAAAAGTAGAGGTGTAGAAAAATTTATTGTGCTCGGTATACCAGACTATTATGCATTCCAAAATAATTATAGAAATAAAGAATCACGCCCTATCGCTAAGTGGGAAAGGGATTTGATTAACTTTTCTAAAAAGAATAAAGATTTTACTTTCATTGACGGCTTCAGAATACTAAAAGAAGATAACAAAGAATATATTCATAAGGAATTCTTCTTATCATGCGATGGTCATTGGTCACCTCTTGGCGCTAAATTATCAGCAGAAATAATTTTAGAATCAATAAAAAACTAATTCAAACTTTACATTAGATTTGGTTATCAACAGGGAAATAAGTAGATTAAAATGCATATATAGTACATCCATTTCTAAAAATATTTTCCTGTTAAAATATAGATATAGCTAGCCTAATTGGATCAAGTATGCATTCATAAATCAAAGAGTTCAAATAATACTTAATCTAAAAGAAAATTAGCTTCTGAGAGCAAGAATGAATATAATGATGTTTAATATGGATATATTATGAATATCGCGTTGATTCCAGCAAGGGGAGGTTCCAAAGGCATTAAGAGGAAGAATTTGCAATGTGTTGGAGGCATTCCTCTGCTTGAAAGGACTATAAAAGCTGCACAATCCTCAAAAAATATTGACAAGGTTTACGTATCATCTGACTGCAATGAAATCCTAGAAAACGCAACTTTAAATGGGGCCATCGCTATCAAGAGGAGTAAAGATCTTTCCAGGGACGATACCAGTACAGATCCAGTATTAATACATGCACTTGAGAATATAGAAACAAAAGAGGGCAGAGTTAATTTGTTCTTGCTGCTTCAATGCACATCTCCTTTTACTACTGCAGATGAAATTGATCATGTAGTAAATATTTTTAAAATCAATCGTAAAGAGCATGATGCAGCATTTGCTGCACATCTGAGTCATTCATTTATATGGAAATACGATGAAAAGAACAAAAAGAGCAGTGGATTAAATCATGCATCTGATAAACCTAGAAAAAGAAGGCAAGATATTAATAGCAAAATATTTAAAGAACTAGGCTCTGTATATGTTATAGAAAGAGATGCTCTAATAAATTCCAAATCAAGATTTGGGACAAATCCTTTGCCTGTCAATGTGGAAACTCTTAATCAATATCTAGAAATAGATGAATATAAAGATTTAGATATTGCTAATACAATTGCTAAAAACCAATACAAAGAAAATATTGGTAATTTATTAAGTTGCAAAATCAAAAAAATTAAAGCTGTTGTAATGGACTTTGATGGTGTATTTACAAATAATATGGTAACTACTGATTGCAATGGGAAAGAAACAGTTTATTGCAGTAAATATGACAGTCTCGGAATAAGCTTAATAAGGAATTTAGGGATTGAATTATTTGTCATAACATCTGAGTTACATGAATCAATAACCTACAGGCTAAAGAAGTTAAATATAAACTATGTACAATCAATAGAAGAGAAGTCTAAATCTCTAAATAATTTTATGCGCATAAAAGGCTACTCCAGGGAAGATATACTTTACATAGGAAATGACAGCAATGATATTTCAGTAAAATCACTAACTTCTATATTCGTTTGTCCTAATGACAGCCATAAAAATGTGCTAGAAATTGCTGATTTAATAACAAAGAACTCAGGAGGTAGAGGATGCATAAGAGAAGTTTGCGACTTAATTACTAATCTTAAGGAAAAGCATTGAAAATTATTTAGGAATAGAGCTAAATAATTAGTCTCTATTTAGTTTTTTTGATAAGTCCTAAGCAAAGGTGATAAAGTTAGGTTTATAATAGATTTAATGAATCTCATAAATCGAATGCGATCTGATCCATTTGTCATAGCAGAGATTGGATGCAATCATAAAGGTTCTCTTGAAATTGCTAAAAAGTTAGTGCTTGAAGCAAAGGCAGCTGGTGCCACATGCGCAAAATTCCAAAAAAGAAATGTCAAAGAATCCCTTAGGCCTGAAATATATACAGGTCCTCACCCTAATCCTCACAATAGCTATGGAGATACTTACGGAAAGCATAGAGAATATCTTGAATTAACAGACGGTGAGCATATAGAGTTGAAGGAATATTGCGAACAGAATAGTATTCACTACTCTTGTACTCCATTTGATCTTACCTCGGCCAAATTCCTTGTCTCTTTAAATTTAAAGCACATTAAAGTAGCATCTTTTCATAATAATCATGAGGAATTAATAGACTATTTATGTAAAAACCAAAAAGGCATGATACATATTTCATTGGGAATGATTACAGAGAAAGAGTTAAACTCACTAGAAGGCTTATTAACAAGAAACAACAAGTTTAAAGACACTGTTCTGTACTTATGTACATCCAACTATCCTTGTTCCTTTGAAGACTTACACCTGGAACACATCACTTACCTCCTCAATAGATTTAAAGATAAATGTCATGCCATAGGATTCTCTGGACACCACAACGGTATTGCTGTTGACTTATGTGCTTATACGTTAGGAGCGACCTATTTTGAAAGGCATTTCACTCTTGACAGGACTTGGAAAGGGACTGACCATGCAGCATCATTAGAGCCTGGAGGGCTAAGAAAGTTAATCCGTGACTTAAAAGCAGCACAAAAATCACTTACGAAAAGGCCTAGTGGTGTATTGGAGTCAGAAAGGCATAACCGTAGCTTTCATAAACATATAAACAGTAATATAGATTTTTTATAGCTTGTAATTATTGTTATTAATATAATTCTCTATATTTAGTAAATATAAATGCTTTATATATTGATTATCTTATTGAATTGATTAACTATTATAATTGTACAAAATGGAGAAGATATTAAAAAGCAATAAAAAAGATTTTACCTGAGGGCAAAACAAGAGATGCAATCCATAAACGAATTTTCAATAAGTAAAATAAAATGCTATATTTAAATAATATATGTATCATATTGTTATATGGGAAGTAATCAGAAGGCTCTTTTTATTTACTTGCCTCTTTTTAACGAAATCATTAATCTTGACATACAAACAGCAAAGATATTCGGGATAGAGGACATAATAGTATTATCAAGCCCTACTGCAACAGAGATCAATCCTTATGGGAAAAGGTACATACATGAAATTGGCTTGTCTAAAATTGAATCGATATGCAAAGAAGAGTCTCTTAACCTGATATACCTAGAAACATCTAATATAAAGACAAATGAGAAATCAATAAATTCATACCATGTTTTTGTAGAAAACTTATTCCTTAGTTTATATCGATCCGACAAGTATAACAACCATCCCAAGGTTAGAAAACAAATTAATAACATATCCCTGAGTTGTTCCCAACTGGAAAAGTCATTCAATGAACTGATAATAGCTAGAAAATATCATACTGTTTATTTCTTCAATAACAGATTTCCTACCGCCAAAGCAGTTTCGATTTCTTGTATTTTCAATCATATTAACTTCATTACCTATGATACAGTTGCGAGGGCTCGATTACACTACAGCAAAAATAAAGCAGTACTTTCTTCTGAAAGCCTTAAAGAAAGTATAGAAAATGAATTATCTAAAGTGAGTCATAAAGAATTGGCTGATTTTGCATCTAAATTCATTGAGTATAAGAGGTCAAAGAAATTCATAGCTTATGAACTATTTAATAAAAGGCAAATACGAAGTAAGCTGCCAGAAGCGCTTTCCAAAAATTACATATGCGTCCTAACCAATTCATATGATGAGCAAAAAGTTTGGGCAAAATCAATTGGGATTAATCTTATCGATCCATTAGAAATGATCAGCGATATAATTAATTTATCTAAGGCTAATTCAATACAAGTTGTTGTTAGGATTCATCCAAATCAATCGAAGTCATTTGAAGAGAATTACTTGCTTAATAGATATATTAATAAAAAAGAAAACGTAATTATATTGTCTGGGGATTCTCTATTTGATACATATGCATTAATGCAGAATAGCATCGCAAATATTACATTCGGCAGTTCAACAGGTGTTGAAAGTATTCTATTGGGCAAAAGGTCATATCTAATAGGCAATGCGTTCTATCAAGACACAGTATGCATTCCAAGATTTAATACTGCAGAAGAGTGTATGAAGAAAGTCCTAATTGATAATAAAACCAGTACTAATATGATATCAAGAGAAAAATACAATGCATCTAAATGGTTTGCTTATCTATCAGGTGAATTTGCAGATGACAGGTACAAACTCGTTAATATACTTAAGAACAATCCTTCTACTAGCTTAGGCCATAAGCTCTTAAAACTAATCTGGAGGATAGATAGATTATCAAGCTACCCAATTGAATTCAATTTAAGGAGAGCGTATGTATTATTAAGTGCTCAAATAAACAATATCCTAAGGTGATTTTTTAGTTTTAGAAATCTATAGATGATTTGCATGAAATTAATGATCATTCCCATATATTAAAATAGTATATAAATCTAACAAGCTTAGCTTTAAGTTGAAAAACAAAAAAATTATTTGTCATTTTCAGAAGGAGTAATACGAAGTCTTAATCCAATATAAATTGCAAGCCATCCAATAAAAGGCGTATACAGTTGGAAGTTATTTGCATCATTTAATTCAGGAAACTCCATTAATCTTTTTATTTAAAAATTTGCTGCAGAAATAATTCTCAAGCTAATCTTATCCATTATGAGGGAGATATTGTTCAGTTTCTACTTTATGCAAACGTTTTTTAATTGAATTTGCTTTTTTAAAAAGGCCAATAGCTTCTTTCCTTCCTCTTGCTTGATCAGCTAGAAGCATTATCTCTGCGAACTCTTTTTTAAGCCCTGCTGTAGACATTAATACTCCTGCCTTGTTTGAATGAGTTGGTATTTGCATCTTATTCCTAATTAAACGTCTATTCCTAAAGCAAGACCTTTAGATAGATATAAATTATAAACGATATTTTTTTATGCTCAGTGTTTATAGATACAAAATCTAAGAGCCTTTCAGTGAGCTGTAAAGCAACCTCTAAAGACAGCTCTTAATGAGAAGAGGGGATTTGACTTTTACTTGAAAAGAGAAAAGGACTTATCATGCAAAGCTTTTAAAGGTGGAGTTCCCTTGAATAATATCAACCAATGTTTATTGTTCAACGATTCTTTTAGTCAATCGTAGTTCTTACCTATGGCGAGCATTGAGTCAGTTGATATAACAAACACAAGCTATAAAGTTTTAGATGTCAATCATCGCTAAATCATTAAGGCCACTGGTGCCTCAAAGGCATAGCGCAAAGATGGCAGAATTAGCCCCCGATCTATATAAGGAGCTGCTCAAGTATAAAACTCAAGAGAGTAATTACTTTCGTCAGACAATTGACCTATCTATACATAAGGGGAATAGACATCAGAGCAAAGCTGCTTAAGGGCCTTTAAGAGCCTTATTGCCTAGTTGAAGCTCTAATTCAATTTTTCTATTAACTAATTTTCTTTCGTTTTGGATTATCCTTGCTCCTAGCCAAGCAACTCCCACACCTATTGCTGTTGGGATTCCGATCCTTACAATTTTAGTGATGTTATTCATAGATAGTTATACAGACTTAACTGTTTCTCACTGGCCCCATAGAACGGTACTGCCTGAACCCATTTGAATTAATAAAAAGAAAAATATTTTTGAAAGCAACCAACCTATTCCTAGGCAAAGCACAACTGTTTTAAGTAAGTCCATTTAGCTATCAATCCTTCTTTAATTATGTAAGGTTTGAACTTTTTCGCAGTCGATGTTTTTTTAGCTTTACAAAAACATGGTTTATCTCAAGGCCTTTCGATGAATAAAATGTCTTAGTTAAACGATCGTTTTTTATTTCAATTAATTTTTTGGGTAGAAACTCCACAAAATCATTGCAATGGAAATAGCTATTGCAGTTAAGCCAGCCCATCCCCAAAATTTGTTTTCAGTAAACAAGTTAGTCAACATTGATTTCTCTTGATAACTCGCATCCATTTGGTTTTGATAAGCATCAACTAATGAGAAAAGTAAACGATTCATTTTTCAATTTAATAAAAGCAAATCCCAATTTATAAGAGATTTCTAGTTATTTTATTTGATTGATGCGCATGTTTTGCAATATCGGATCATGCGTCATTGAAAAGTAGATAACTAATTTGTTCATGGAGAAATTTAATCCTAGGAGTTTTTGTATCCTCATATTCCTTAAAAAGCAACGAGAGTTAGTAAGAAATGCGGATTGCTAATTATACAAAAAGCCCTACTTTGATAACAAACTTTAGAGAGCCTAGTATGAATACTATACCTAACAAAGAGAGTCATGAAGAGGGTCGGGATCCTATAGATGCTTACCTAGAATGCACAACATATTGCTCCCTTGGGGACAAAGAGAATGATTGCAGAACAATATGTATGGAAAGGCATCTCAAGGCAAGTTACTTTTAGGAATAAGGAATATCCCAATTAATCAAAAGAGACTCTGGGGAAGCAGCTAAAAGAAGTGCCTTAAGACTTAGGAGAGAGGTATAAGAGTCCAGGACAGGGGTTGCTATAACCAAATAGCATCCATAGCAGCTAAGTGTCTTGTACAAAATTAATAAGAGCGATCGCACTGCGCGCTCAGATCGCCCGACAGTATGCCAATAAGGAAATCGAACATCAACCCTTCACACTAGTTAACAATGTTCGTTATATTTCGTTACATCCATTAATTCCTCCCATGGATCAAGCAAACACCTCAGTCTTAGACATTGCTTTTGGAAGACCCGCAATGATTGGATTCATGCTTCTTCTAGGTACATACCTAGTGACTGGTCAAATCATCCCTGGCACTTTCTAATGCAAAATTCAAAGCCTTCGATCTCACTTGAAACCAGCAAAATTTTAGCTGAAAAGGTCAACGGGCGTGCTGCACTAATTGGCGTAATTGCCCTTTTAGGTGCTTACACCACTACAGGTCAAATTATTCCTGGATATCTCTAAGCAATTACTTCTCATTTTTCAATCACTTTTATTTTCTCATGACTCCTGAAGCAGAAAAATTTAATGGCTGGGCAGCAATGCTTGGCTTCGTTGCCGCATTTGGTGCTTACGCCACAACAGGTCAAATCATTCCTGGCATTTTTTAAGCCATGGAATGTAATCCTTTTAAGCCTTTACAGCAATTTGTTCAGGCTGCTTACAAAAAATCTCAAATACATAGTCGTTTGAGAACCTTCAAATGGGCATAAACAAGTTCTTTATTAGCTTAATTGCCCTTTTAGGTGCTTACACCACTACAAGTCAAATTAACCCTGGGATTTTTTAAACATCACTTTTCCAATGAATTCCTCTCCTTACGTCACTACTGAATCAGGTAATCGTCAAAATGCTTTTCCTGTTGAAGCTCAGCCAGAGCTAATAGAAAACTATTCAGGCTATATACAGGAAGCTGAAAAAGCCAATGGTCGCTGGGCAATGATTGGATTCATAGCCTTATTAGGCTCATACATTTCAACAGGTCAAGCGATTCCTGGAATTTTCTAACAATAACTAGCATTCCAACTTAGCTAAGTATGCAACACTCGCTTAGCCATGATTATTTTTTGAGTTAAGTAGAATTTGCTGATTTTATCCAGATCATTTAGAATGTTTAATAGTGATATCTACCAATTATAGTCGAATCAAAAAGCAATAGGTATAAGCTCTCTTGAGTCAATAAACAAGTCCTCCTATAAAGCTATCACTAAGCAAGGAGGGCTATGCAGTTAGTATCACCTTTCACCATCCTTAACTGTGCGACAAGCGACCTCTGGAGAATGCATGATTTTAACTACCGTTTGCCCATACCTGAACAAACTAAATGTATTGACTGGAAAAACGAATGCCTGAGGAATCCAAGCAAAGCCAATTGCAAAATATATGAAGTGTAAACAAGATTCTTGATAGATATCTGCAGGTGCAGGATCAGCATACAGAACCTCGCCATACTTCCTCATAAAAGCAACTAATCACAGGTATACCTATTTATATCAGGGGCAAAGTGTTCGTTGGTTTACTATTTTGTGAGTTTTCCTTTTTCAAACTTTTTATATGCTAAATAAAGAAAGATAATAAATATAAGAGCAAACGCATATTGATTAATAAAGGTAAATACTAAATAAGCAGCTAGTGGCATCAGGAGTAGTCTTTTAGCCGAAAGCCTTTCTTGATGAGTTAAACTATCCCATTCTAAATATCTTTTCCATTGAAATACTCGTTTCATAGATCTGTCTTTGTAGTTTCTTTTTTTGCCAAAGGTCTTAAGTAATTCTTTAATGGCATCTATTGGGTTCATCTATGAAAACTTCAAATATTTATATAGAGAATATAAGCAAAAGTATATGCGATGACCATTCTAGATAATGTCGACCAAATCATTTTTATTTACCCATAGCTCTTCTAAGTTTTGTAGATTCATCCATTCCTTCCATAATTGTAAAAGTTCCGTTTTCAGTAGCAGCATTTCTAAGCTTTGAAAGTTCTTGATAAGCAGGAGATTCATAAGCCTCAACTGCTGCTCGCATAGATGAGAATTCGCAAATAATCGCTAGGTTTGCACCTTTTGTCCTTTCTTTCCCTTGTGGCTCAGTATCTTTGGCAAAGACTTCGCCACCAACTTCTTTAAGCCAAGGACCTACCTTGTCAACATAGTCTGCAAACAACTCTTGATTGATAACTGTTGAAGTTGAAATCCAATAGCCCTTAGCACCTTTCTTATCCATTAAAAAGTCAAGGAAAGTAATTATTTTCAGCTTAGAGCATTACCAATCTGAAAAAGAAAAATCCACCTTCAATATGACTCTCGTGAAAATCTCATGATTTATCCTCTGTTTCATAGATACTAAAATATATCAGCAAAAGAATGTCTACTAGTGATAAATCGTTCTCCTAATGGTTTTAATTTAGTCGTCCCCTGTCAAAGAGATTGACGGAAGTAACCTATCTACCTCCATTGCAGAAATGAACCGCCTGAGAAGAACTTTTACCATTTTCTTTTACTTCTTCAACACACTCGGTAAACAGCTTCGATTCCTGCTTAACAGAACAGAAACTTAAAGCAATAGTTGCAAGAGCCAGAGCAGAAATAATACCAGTACCTAATTGGATTACACCGTAAGCAAGCATTACACCTTTCTTGCTACCGCATTTTTCCTTTTCGATTTTGTTCTCTTTAGTCATTGATGTTTTACAGGCTAATATGAATCATATAAATAGATATAGCTCTTCGTGAGCCAGCAAAAGGAGCGAAAACCGTATGTCATTAAAAAAGAGCCCTGAAACTAGGGCTCTTTACACAATAGAGAATTGACTAACTCAACTTTGATACTGCTTACCACGATAGGTAAGGAGAACATGCTTCTTCAAACCTACTTCTTTGTTTTGTGAGTAGATTTTTCCTCTATAAATAAGGGACATTGAAATTTTCCGTGTTAGCTCAAGTCCCCGTTCCATGGCTTGAGTCGAACTGCGGCTCGCAAACAAAGCGAGTTGAACGTTTTGTGTAGCGATAACTACATAAAAAGTTTAACAGTCAGGCGTGTTAAGCGTTGTTCATCTTGATACAAATAGATTGATCTATTCAATCTTTAGTGGGGCAAAAAAACAATGTTACCCCTGACAAAGTCGTTGGAATAATACAGGATGGTTTTCATAATATTGAAATCGCAAATAAAAACAGCAGTGCGTTTTGCTTTATAGAAGAGTTCGATACAAGAAAGCAACTTGTTGAACCTTGCTTGAAGAAGCCGTTTCATTAGGTTTATATATCACAAAGTAGTATCTCTAAGAAGTAAGAAATTCTTTCGAACAATAATCGCAGCCTTTCAAAGTCATCTATTGAGCGAAAAATTATTTATTCTCTATCTGGTTAAGGAATTTCCTGCTTCTTTCATGTTTTGCATTAGAGAAAAAAACATTTGGGGTAGATGTTTCTATCACCTTACCTGAATCCATAAAAAGGACTTGATCAGCAACTTCTTTTGCAAATGCAACTTCATGCGTGACAACAACCATTGTCATCCCCTGTTTTGCAAGGTTCCGCATCACATCTAAAACCTCATTCACACGCTCGGGATCCAATGCGCTGGTAGGCTCATCAAACAAAAGCAATTCAGGTTTTAAGGCTAAAGCTCTTGCTATTGCAACTCGTTGCTGCTCACCCCCACTGAGTTGACTTGGATATTTACTTGCGTGTGTAGATATTCCCATTTGATTCAAAAGATACATAGCATGCTCTTCAGCTTCAATCTTTGGCCGTTTCTGAACTTGAACTGGGGCAAGAGTTATATTTTCCAAGATTGACAGATGAGGAAATAAGTTAAATTGTTGAAAAACCATTCCCACTCTCTTCCTAATCTGACGGATTTTTCGCTCGTCATATTTTGGGTTTATACGAATCCCTAAAACATTTAGTTCGCCTGTATTAAAAGATTCAAGACCATTAAACGTACGAATTAGAGTACTCTTGCCTGAACCGGAAGGACCCATTACTACAAGTACTTTCCCTTGATCAACACGAAGAGAAATATTATCCAGTGCATATATCCCTTTTGTATATGATTTGGAAAGATTTTTAACCCTAACGATAGGTTCCATAATTAATCATAGATTCCCCTTGTCAAGAGTCATTCTATGCTCAAGATGTCTACCAATAATAGCCATAAATGTACAAAACAACCAATAAACACTCGCCAACCAAATATAGACTTCAATATATTGACCAATAAACTCAGGGTTTGCTAATAAGCCTCTACCAACACCTAGCAATTCTACTAATCCTAAAATTGCCATTAAAGACGTGTTTTGAAAAAGGCCAATAGCTTGATTCGTCAGGGCTGGCAAGGCAATTCTTAGAGCCTGAGGAATTAATACAAAATGGGTAATTTGAAATTGGTTTAAACCAAGAGTCTCTGCTGCTTCTATTTGTGTATCTGGGATAGCCTGCAGTCCGCCGCGTATATCTTCAGCTATATATGCAGAGACAAATAAAGTAAAGGCAAAAATTGCCCTCCAAACACGATCCACTTGTATTCCTATAGGAAGAAATAATGGGATAAGCAGTTGACCAAAAAAAAGCACTGCAATCAAGGGGACTGCTCTCATCGAATCTATATATATCGAACTTAAACTGTTGACCAATGGCAATTTACTTTGTCTGCAAAGAGCTAAGAATATCCCCAAGGGCAATGAAAAGAACAAACTACATTCTGTCAAAAGAATAGTTAGAGAAAGCCCACCCCAATTACTACTCATGACAGATGACAAGCCAAATCCACCTGAAAGCAAATAAATCCCTAGTGGGATAGTACTTACCCATGCCAGAGGCAAGCCCTTACGAAACCATCCCCAATTAGGTCCAATTAGTGTAAAAACGCTAAGAATCAGAAGACTAAAAATCCAAATAGCTGGCCGCCACCTTTGATTAGGCGGAAAACTACCGAAAGCATATAAAGGAAGGTTTTGAGTTACAACTTTCCAATTCGCAGTAAATATCAGCCACTTCAAAGTAAATATAAAACATAAGCCAATAATCAAAAGAATAATGGAAGTTAGCAGCCAATTGATAAGATCAGGCATATAAACTCTTTTGCTATTGTAAAGCAATCGAACAATCAGATTATTTAATTTATTTAACATAAGTAAACTATATTTTTTTAGAATTCATAGCAATTTTATTAACCACTTCCATCCCATTACTAATTAATAAGTTTAAGACCAAGAAACTAACTAATAATATGACAAAGCTTTCTATAGCTCTACCAGTTTGATTTATAACTGTATCATTAATAGCATAAATATCTGAATATCCAACTGCGATTGCCAAAGTACTATTTTTAGCAAGGTTAAGATATTGACTTGTTAGACCTGGAATAATTGCGGGGAGTGATTGGGGTATTATTATTCTATAAAGTCCAATACTTTCAGACAATCCCAGGCTCCTAAAGGCCTCCCATTGCCCTCTTGGGACTGAAAGGATCCCGCCACGAACCACTTCAGCAATATAAGCTCCAGTAAAGACACTTAATCCAAATAATAATGCTGAAAACTCTGAAGACAGATGAAGCCCCAATAATTCTATGCCTTGATTAGAAACAATCAGGAAACCTTTTATAGGCGCAAAAATATTATCTTTTAGCCCTAAAAAGGCCACAAAGTACCAGAACATAAGCTGAAGTAAAAGCGGCGTTTGTCTAACTATCGTGATATACCATGCCGCAACCATCACCAGTAATGAATTACTACCAATCCTAGATAAGCCTATAAATACTCCAATAAAAGTAGCGAAGAATAATGAGCTAAAAATCACTTTAAGACTGTTTAGCCAACCCATAAATAAAGCCCATGCATAACTATCTGAAGCCGAATACGGCAAAGGGTGTTCAGCTAATGCAAAGCTTGCTGGTCTGAATAACCAAGAGAAACTAAATTCGAGTCCAGATCTTGCAAGATTTATAGTTAAGTTATTGATTAATAGTACGCATAAGAAAATCACACATGCTAATACCACGCATTGAATATAAATATTCTTGCTTGCATTCATTACGGATAAAGTCGAAATCTATTTATTTGGTTAATTAAATGGAGGTGATATATGAACACCTCCATTGCTATATAAGTGATTCAATCCTCTTGGAATTGGGACTTCACTACTTGGGCCAAGATGTCTATTATAAATTTCGCCGTAATTACCAGTTGAGCCAATGACCTTAACAACAAAGTCATTACTAAGGCCGACTTTCTCACCAAGATCTCCTTCTATACCCAAAAATCTTCTTAACGGTTTCAGCTGAGGATTATCTCTTGCTATTTGCACTTTTTCATCAATATTGGTTTTTGTTATCCCTTGTTCTTCAGCAGAGATAAGAGCAAAAATGACCCATCGCATTGCATCTGCAAGCTGATAATCCCTACCATCAGAAGCTGGCGACAATGGTTCTTTACTAAGAACATCATCAAGGATGATGTGATCATCTGGATTCTTAAAGCCGGACCTGGCTGCAGCTAAT
Source organism: Prochlorococcus sp. MIT 0603 (assembly GCF_000760215.1). Lineage (NCBI taxonomy): Bacteria > Bacillati > Cyanobacteriota > Cyanophyceae > Synechococcales > Prochlorococcaceae > Prochlorococcus > Prochlorococcus sp. MIT 0603. The sequence goes on from NZ_JNAW01000004.1 coordinate 34,844, forward strand.
TGAGAGCGGTCAGAGGTCATAGCTGAGCAACGACCCTGCAAATAGCCAGCAACTACCTGATTAAGGTCTTGATACTTAATTGGTGTATAAGGGAATGATTTGGATTCAAAAGCATCGTTAATATTTTGCTCAGTTGTTGTTCCTGAGCCCACACAAATTGATTTACCGCTAAGTCCCTTAATGCTTTTAATTCGACTTCTTCGTTTTACCATCAAGCCCTGTCCATCATGAAAAACAACTGGTGCGAAAGCAAGTCCATTCCCTCCTGAAGAGTCTCTGCTAAGAGTAAAAGTTGTATTTCTCGACAACAAGTCAATTTCACCAGTCTTTATGGCTGTAAATCTTTCTGCTGCTGTTAAAGGTCTGTATTGCACCTTTGTTGCATCACCTAAAAAAGCTGCAGCAAATGACTTGCAAATATCAACATCTAAGCCTTTATAACTTCCATCGCTCCCCAAAAAACTAAATCCAGGTATTTTTCCGCTTACGCCACATTTCAACTCATTGCGCTTTTTAATCAAATCAAGTCTGGAGATATTTTCTTGATTTCTTGTTGCACAGCCTGCTAATAGCATAGAAAAGGCAACTATTCCTGAAATGACGCGATACATGTTTCCTATGAATCATTAACTAAATCTTCGTCAAATTTTGCTCTTATGTAAACAAGAAATTCAAATCCAGAGCTTCCTCTTAATTGAATGAATTTATTTTTAGGCTTAATTTTTCCAGTAATAACATTCCTTGTGATTAGATCTTTATCAAGCTTCGTTCTTTGGTTTTAAATACAAAGGTTAGTCAAATCGCATAGTCAATAATTCCTTCTATGGTCTATGAGGATTAAAACAGCAATCGTGCCAATAGGTCTCAGGTTATAAGGAAATACAATTGTAAATTAATCTAAGCCACAAAATCCTTCAAAACAAATGTTCGTCTTAAAAGTTTCGTACAAGAAGGTTTAAGGAGTCCACTTGATCTAAGCACTGGTCTTCTTGGTGGTAATGAACCTACATTCCCTGTAGCTAAAGGGAAAATGCTTACTATGAATAAAAAAATCACTCTCATATGGTTATTAAAGAGAGTAACGCCATTAAAATAAGTATTAAATATAACCACACTGATTATTTAGAGAGGTTTCGACAATCAGAAAATCAAGGTAAAAAGTCTTGCTTAATTCTTTAAAGGTATTGGCATCATCTTTCCGCCACCTTGATCATCATCATCTTCAACGGAAAAGAATATGACAGCCATTCCTAAAAACGCCATGAATACTGAATAAGAAATAACTGCAAATTCACTCATTTGTTTTTTAACTTTTTAAAGAAACTATCAGGGCAAGAGAAAACTGAAGTAGCTAATTTTACTAACCAAGAATCTTCTAAACAAAAGGTTGCTTTACTACTATTATTTTTTACATCGAAGACTGCTTTCCTTTCTCCTCTAGTTGCTCTGTTTTCGCTTGGCTTAGTTTTCCTTGAAATCTGGGCAATCATCTCCGACGCCTCAACCCCAAGCGAAAACAGGAGTAGTGGTAATTGAAAGAGCAAATACTAAAGTAAAGATTTTTGTCACTGTGTATTTAAATTTCAGAAAGCATAAAAGGTTTTTAAATAGATCGCCAAACAATTTTATCTATAATTATTAGATAGGTTGTACGACTTATTTAGCAAGGTTTAGAAGTGCTTACTAACCTCACCATAATCAAGAAATATTTGTTTTATTGCCAGGTAGCATTTATGAATGCCGTTATAAAGTAATCGAGCTAGAACATAATTCTATGGTTGCTTAATTTTATGGTTAGTTTTTTTTCTGTTGCACTTAGCTTGAACCCAGTTGAGATAGGCGTCATTTTAATTGCTGGGCTAGGTTTTCTATTAATGTTTGGATACAGCTCTGCTAAAGGTGGTTATCAAGATCTAATTAAAACCACATTAGACAATGATGAAGCCAGAAGAAAAAAGAACTTGCCAAAAGGTCGTTAATCCTGGGATCTAAAGTAAAAGTACCCAATTAAAATCTAAATCCACTCAAACAAATCATCTTGATTTCACACGATTATCTAGTTGAAATCTTTAATTAATATTTGTAATTAGCTCATTTGAAAAACAACCGAGAAGTTATTGGCAGGCATAACTATAACCTCGCGTTTTTCAAATCTGTTTCTCATTCCTATTTCACTAACCTCGTTCAAATCACGCACACCCCAAGATGAATTTTGAGCCTTCAATGCATTATCAAATCTCGAGTTGCTTTCACTAATGTGCTCCCCATTAATTTTAAAAGGTCCATAAAGGATTAACGACTGTCCCTTTTTCAAGAGAATTCCTGCTTCTTCAAAAAGAGCTTCTGTAGATGACCATGGAGATATGTGGATCATGTTTATGCACACGATGAGTTTAATAGAAGATTGTAATTCAACAGTTACGGGCCAAGGTCTTCTCTCAACATCTAGGTCTATAGGCTGAGGCATCTTATGTGATAACCCTTGGTGATTAATCCAGGCACTAATACTTTTCCTATGAGAGGGTTCTGGATCACTGGTTTGCCAGCAAATATTAGGAAACCTTTCTTGAAATATCACTCCATGCTCCCCACTCCCACTTGCAATTTCTAGAACAGATCCGCTTTGAGTGAGAAACTTAGAAAGAACCTCAGCTATGGAATCTCTATTTCGTTGGGTTGCTGGAAAAAGAAGTCTTTCATCCATGTTGACACGCCAATCTCAAAATATAACTCGCAAGGAAAATCTATTTTCATAATCTATTCTTACTTTTTCGAATATTTTAAAAGTCAACGCAATAAATCCATGAAAAGATACATCTCATGGACCTAAAAAAAATCCGACTAAAGAAAAATATAGCTGGTCCTTTTTTTGTAGATTCAAGCTGCATTGATTGTGGTAGTTGCTGGCGAATAGACCCTAAGCATTTTGCACCAGATAGGAACACTGCTTACGTTCATGCGCAACCAAATGGGACAAAAGAAATTCAAAAAGCCTTCTTAGCTTTACTCGATTGCCCAGTATCAGCAATTGGAGCCTCAAAAGAAGTAACAGCAGATTGCTCAACTGATACTTTTCCAATATTCGTAACAAAATATTCTTCAGGAGAGGTTTATTACTGTGGTTGGAGCTCTCGAAAGAGCTTTGGGGCAAGTAGCTGGCTAATAAGAAGTAATAATGGGAATGTCCTCATTGATTCGCCACGTTGGAGTCCTATACTCGCTAAACGACTTTTAAAGATGGGCGGTATTAGCCAAATGATACTCACACATCGAGACGATGTTGCCGATCATGCTCAATGGTCTCAGTCATTGAGATGTGAGAGATGGATACACGAAGATGATCTTGATGCTGCACCTGATGTAGAGAATACATTAATAGGGATGAGAACCCTCTCACTAAGACAATATCTTAAACTGATTCCCACTCCAGGGCATACTCAAGGTTCAATAGTGATTTTACTTGACGATCAACAACAAATACTTTTTAGTGGTGACCATCTCTGGTGGGATCTTGAAAAGCAGGCACTAGTCGCATCAAAAGATTATTGCTGGTGGAGCTGGGCTGAGCAGTTAAAATCAATCAAAAAGCTCCAAGATCTTGACGTTAGATGGTTACTTCCTGGACATGGACATGCCAAACACTTTAAAGAAGGCGAATGGAAGGCAGCTGTTGAACAAACACTCCAATATGAAAAGGACATGGGAAAGCCACTATCAAATATTTCTCTGTAGTCAATAAGCTCTCTTTTCATAAAGGAAGGAAACTGGTAGTCCCCTTAATTAAGAGATGAAAATCTGAAAGAGGTGTTGATTCAACTACTAAAGCTAATGAGAATAAAAACTTCATAAAGCCCACCAGAAGTAATTGCAGCAAAATCTGAAATAAAATGCTCTCAAGTCTTCAACCCACTACTTAATCGCCTGCCTCCAAATAACCCCCAACATCAAACACATCAAAAGGAAAGGAAGCATAAATTTTAGGATCCCTACAACAACCAATACTCCAATCCCTAATAGGAAATAGACAGCCCATTTAGGAATAAAAGGGGTTGCATTAAAACCCGCTGAACTTGAAGGTTGAATCACTTCAGGGTCGATTGCCATAGTAAATAATCAGATGAAATCAAAATAACTTAACTTTCGTTGAGAAGGTATGGGTTTTTACTACATAGAAGAAACCACCTTTATAATGATCCACATTACTAATGCACCTTCTAGAAAAGCCATCCAATACAGTGTGTAATTAGATAAGCCCATTTCCTTTTGAACACGTTCAAGTATTGACTTATGCCAATTAATAAATTTGTTCATTAAAACCTCAACTGTAGCTCTGTTTTAAATGTATTAACTAGCTTCAGACAAACGAGGCAGCCTGTCGAGCGGAAGACAAAGATACCATCTATAATGCTAGTACTATTCTGTAAATGAATAGAAACAAATACTTCTTAGAAAAAAGATTTCATCCTCTCCTTATGAAGCTTAACTTCCTTTGAGAAAGGATTCACATAAGATTTTGCTAACTCATCGCTAGTAGGTATTGATACTGAATCAACAAAATTTTGCACATAGTCAGATGTAAAAAGCCTCCAGAATTTAGCCATCTTAAGTTAAGAGTTTAATTTAATCTCAAGATTACATTTTCACTTAAAATAATCAAGCTCAACTCTTTTTATTGTCTTGCCTAGTAATAATTCCAATTTTCCTGCTAATGATAAGAGTCTAACGAAATTACTTATTATCCGAAGAATTTATATAAAAATCATTTCGCAGGGGTTTCAATCATTTTTATTAAAAAACTTCTGCAACATCCAGACCAGATAAATACTAGAGGCTATAAATAAAATGAAGGCAAAAGTGCCAACTGCTGAATTAGTTGCTTCTACTGTTGGCATTACTGACTTTTATCTCTTGAATTACAATAAGAGTATGTCTAACCATATTACCAAAATCATTGTCTTAGTGATGGTAGCTTTACTTCTAGCTTCTACTTTTGCGGGGCTTTTCTTCTCTGTAATTCAAGAATGAGCACCAACTGGAAGGACACCTCTTGGCAAGAAGAATTCCTAGAGATGAAAGCCCATCACCCTTCGGACCTGAAACTGCTCACTGAAGGGCCTACAGGATTGCTGGATGCATTGAAGCTTGGTGCAATGCATGAGGAATACAAGCAGCTAAAAAATAATTGATAAATTAATTGATACAGCCTATTAATTATAAATGGAAATGAAATACTGCATTACCAGACACGATGGAGAGGAAGACGCGATTACTTCTCAAACCTTTGACAACTACGAAGATGCATATGACGAACTAGAAAGAATCTATGAAGGTGTTTGCTGCTCTGATGCTGATTATGAAGACCGTCCTTACTATGAAATTATTGAGGTTAAAAAGTGATAAATAAAAAATCAAAATTAAACTAATAATTAATTTTCTCAACTGTAAGCAAAATATCTCCTATCAGTTGTCTCAAAAGAGCTAATTGCTTTTTGTTCCCTAAAGCAATTAGTAGTTGTCCTGGAGAAATCACAAAATCTCCACCAGGGTTCGTTATTAAATCATCACCATCTCGTATTGCTAAAACCATTGCACCACTTTGACGACCTACATTCAATTCAGACAAAGTTCTGTTTTTTATTTGAGCAAACTTTTCAACATCATCAGTAAGAAGAAATTCTTCAATTTCACATTGTGATCCCGCCAACAATTCCATAAAATTAACCGCTAAAGGTCGTAAAGCAGTTGCTGCCATAGCCTTGCCTGCAGCTATATATGGACTCACTACTACTGTCGCACCTGCGAGCCTGAGCTTATTAGCAGCCTCTTCGCTTTCCGCTCTTGAAATCAAGCGACAATCTTTACTTAGTCCTCTTGCACTTAAAACAACATAAAGATTGGCCGCATCGTTAGATAACGCAACCACTAGGCTCCTACAACTTTTAATTCCAGCCAACAATAATGTCTCATCCAAAGTCGCATCTGCAAACAAAACATTCAACCCTTCTTTCTCAGCAGCATTTTTCATAGCTGGGTCCAACTCTACAATGAGAATAGGCACCTCCTCAGATTGAAGCTGCTGAGAAATTTCTTTGCCAATTCGGCCATAGCCGCAAATAATCACATGATTACGCATTCGTCTTAGCATCCTTTGCAATTTTAATTCTCTCATTCTTCGGAAATAACCAGATTCAGAAAGACCTAATAATTTCTGAAGTGTTAATTGAACTATTACTAGTCCTCCACCTATGATCAAAAAAGTTACGATTCTTCCAGTTGCGCTAAGTGGCTCAACCTCACCAAAACCTATTGTAGTGATAGTTATAAGAACCATCCAAAGGCAATCTCCCCAATCCCACCCCTCTGTCATCCGATAACCGATAGCTCCAACAATAAACAATGAGACTAAAGAAAAAATTGGACCTAGCCAAGGGATGGCTAGGTCTTTAATTTTGTATCCTCGAAAAAAAAGTTTCTGCATCAATAATGATTATCTCCTTTTAAAGAAAACACTAATAGTTAGAGAGAGCTTCATTCAACACAAATTTAATGAGCCATAACGATCAGAAATTTCTTTTAACATCTTTCATCGGTGATCATCTAGGAGTTTGCTTCCTACGTTGAGATTCTTTTAAGCGACTTTAGCTTGTATCTAAATGACTTCCATTGCTTCTCATCATTCCCGAGTGTGTTTCTATCTGACTATTTCTATTATTTAAAAACTGATTAGGCATTTTACTAAGCTGTACCTAATAACACATTCAGTTCTAAACGAAATCCAATATTCCAAAAGCATAGTCACTGTGGACAATAGTAATGTATATATAATTTACTCAATGCTAGCAATGAATATAAAAGAAAATAATTCTCCTGAAAACAAAGAAGAAATCAAAGAGAAGCCTGTTGATTCTCTAATGAATTATGAGTGTGATGAAGATGATGATGGCAGTGACTGGGAGACCTAGGAAACTCCTATCCATGAAGATAGAAAAGCTGGTATTGGCAGCTTGGAAGTAACCATTGCTAATAAGGTCATGTCAAATTGATGGACAGCTGGAATGGTCCTATCCAAAAGGAAAACTGCAAAATATGGAATATTCATTGCAATTTGCCATCTCCATTTATAAGTGATGACACTCCAGAATTTTTTCGCATAAGACTTTTGTCGATCAGTAAGTCTTTCCCATTTGCTACTAGCAAAAGTTTTTATACGTTCCCAAAAAACATCTTGGGATAATCCACCTTGTGATTGCATTGCTAAAGTCACATTAGTGGTCATTTATAACCCAGAGCACTGCTAAGTCGTGAAGAGGTAAGTACAGTTTCCAGACTGTTAGGTAATTAATCCTATGTAAAGGATGCTTGAGGGAAAGAGGAGGATGCCCTCAAGCAAAAAACTATTAATCAACTAAAGAAGAAAGCAATCTCTTTTGGATTTAGACCTTCCCATCCAGAATCAATCAGGCGCTGATCAAGGGTATTTTGATCAAAATGCTTTGCACCTGAACGGACAATTCGATTACGCATTGATTTTTTTACTCCACTTCTTTTTCGGGCACCTTCTTTTTCCATTACCTCTTTATAGAAATTCAGCATCTTTATAGGTATTAAACTGCCATCTAAATCCAATCCCTCTTCAATAGCTTTATCAATAGAGTCAGGTCCAGAAAAATCCATTTTCCTAAGCTGTTGAACAGTAATCATATAGACAAAACAAGTATTTTCGCTGATCAGCAAGTAATTTATTTAGAAAGGTCAAATTTTGGAATGTCTTCACATAAGATAAATTCAAAAACATGTTTGGGTTTTATAGGACTTGGTGCAATAGGGCTCCCTATGGCAGCAAACTTACTTAAGGCTGGTTTTTCTTTAAAAGTTCATACACGGAGTCGAAAAGCTGAAACCAGTCAAGAGTTGAAAGGGGCTCAATCTTGTTCTACTCCTAAAGAAGTTGCTGAAGACTGTGATGCTTTATTGCTTTGTGTAAGTGACGAAAAAGCTGTAGAAGAAATTCTGTTTGGAGCTAATGGAGCTGAAAAAAGCCTGGCACCTCAAAAGATCGTAATTGACTTGTCAACAATTAGTCCTGGCAAAGCGAGATTATTTGCAGCAAAGCTCGCAACAAAAAATATTGAATATATTGACGCGCCTGTGACTGGGGGGACAGAAGGTGCAAAAAGAGGAACTCTGACAATTTTCGTCGGTGGTAATGATGATTCCCTCAGGAAAATTGCTTTTATTCTTAAGTCAATAGGAAAATCTATCTACACTTTTGATAATGTTGGCAAGGGACAAGAAGTAAAAGCTATCAACCAAATACTTGTCGCTGGAAGCTATGCCGCAGTTGCAGAAGCAATTTCTTTAGGGGAAGCACTCAACTTACCAATGTACAAAGTGATCGAAGCCCTCCAAAAAGGAGCGGCTAGTTCATGGGCACTTTCTCACCGTTCAAAATCAATGTTGCAAGATTCTTATCCATTAGGATTTAAATTACATCTACATCATAAGGATTTATCTATTGCACTAAAAACAGCTGAAGAATCAGGTCTAAAGCTTCCTATTACAACCAAAGTAAAGGAGTTGGAAGAAAGCCTAATTAAGGAAGGCTATGAGAATGAAGACGTTTCTGTTTTAAAGCGTTCAATCAAAAAGAGAAGGGGCATATAAGAGAAGTTTCTTTTAATTGTTTAAGAGCTAAAAAACACAAACAGTATCAAAGCAATCGATCTAGGGGAATCAAAAAAGAAGTCCAATGGAGAAATTTACCATGGCAAAATCTCTCCATTGGAATGCCAAAACGTACCTGAATTCTTTAGAGATAATTCATCAATTCTTGAAAGAAGACCCTTAACAGATTGCTCTGGTGTAATCCCATTGGAAGTAAATCCCGTCATCCGGGTACTAACTAATCCAGGGTGCAAAATAGCCACAGAAATTTCGCTCCTCTGAAGGTCAATGGACAAAGACTTGCCCACCATACAAAGAGCAGATTTAGACATCCTGTATCCATAAGACCCACCAGATGTATTGTCATCAATAGATCCCATACGGCTTGTCATAAGTGCAACTTTTGAACCTTTACCCATGTTTCCAAGGAATGCATGTGTAAAGCACAAAGGACTTAATGCATTAACTTCAAACTGACGAATAACACTTTCTGGATCAAGATTCGATAACGAATTAAATTCTGCTATCCCCGCATTTTGGATCAATACATCTATATTAATTCCTTCTAATTTCTCTTTAAGTTTGAGAACTGATTGTCCTGATGCAACATCAACGCCTGATTCAACTCGTACACCAAGATCATCCAACTCTTGAGAAGAAGAGCGACATGTGGCAATTACATCATCGCCTCTTCCTTTCAATTGTCTGCAATACTCCAAACCTATTCCACGGTTGGAACCTGTTATCAAATAATTAGCCACGATCACTTGATAGGCAACTTCCAAAATTGTAGTTCAACTCTCTTAGAACTTGATACAACTGAGCATAGATCTATAAACAATGGTTTATGAAGCTAGCTTACAAACATCTCTTTTAATGGGTATCATTTCTAGCCTTATGTGTGTTTGTTATCAAGTCAAATGAACAACTTTCAATTTACTGATGAGCAATTTATAGAGATCAGAGAAATTTGGAGAGATATCAATTCACAATGCAAAGTGCTTCAAAATCAAACAGGTTGTCCTAATAGCGAGATCATAAAAATGATTGATTCGGCTAAGAGCTATTGGGAAGAGAAAGATTCAAAGCAGAGGTAATAAGACAACTATATTTTACTTATCATCTTGTTCTTCATCGATATAAATCGTCTCCTTTAAACTATTAACAACCCTTCAGATCACCCTATGTATCTTAGAAGTTTAGAAAGATGTCAGTTAGCAATTGGTTCATATCCACCATTTAGCTATAACGGCGTGGGTGGAGGAGGGAAAGCAACAGTCTTGCCAACCGAGCAAAATAATATTCTACTCTTAAGTTTTGCACCTGAAACATTTTCAATTCCTCCTCTTAATTCAAAAACAACCAAATTTTTGTCTCTTCCATTACCTCCTGGAATACAAATTATAATGTCAATGGATAAACTTGAAGGGACTGTAGAGAAAAACACCGGGAAAGTTATTTTGAGATTTGAATCAAGGTTTAGTTTTTCTATTGGCTCTATATTTCGCTTCCCCGATTTAATTGTCAAGACATCACTTAATACAGGAAAAGTAAAAGGAAGCCTTCACAAAGAAGAAGGGCTTAACATTCAAAAAGATGGAAAAGCAACACTGGTAGGCATTGCTACGATCCCAGTAACTGAAAGCAAAATTTTAAATATCTTCCTTGGCCTCCCTACTGAGGCTTTAGCTGTACTTCAATGCGAAATTAAATAATTCATTATGGAGAGATGTCTTCTAAAGTAATGAATAAGTTAAAGATTAAACTACTTTCACCATTTAGGAGGCGTTTCACTCTAACCGCAACTTGTATATGAGCGCATAATGCACAACAAAATAGATATGGCACTAGCCAATAAAAAGAGGGTTGTTAAGAACTAAAAACCAACCTGGGACTGTAAACAAGGCTATCAAAGTACTCCAAGCGACTAAAGAAGCAGCAAGATCTTGTTCTTGCCCACTTGCTTCAGATAACAACAATACAGAAATTGCAGTAGGCGTTGCTGCTTGCAATACAAGTGCGTTGCACATCAAAGGTGATAAGTTCAAAGCCTTAGCAACAATTAACATTAAGGCAGGAAAAACAAATAGCTTTATCAACAAGCTTGGTTGCACTAACAAACGCAAGTTTCTATTAAGTAGGTTTTGTGCAGAATCAAAAGAACCCAAACGCATCCCAACAATCATTAACGCTAAAACAATCACAATTCGAGATGGGACCCAAATAGCTGCAGTGATTTGCTGAGTCCATGGAGTCAGCTGAATCAACACCGCACCAATCAATCCTTTGCTCGCAGGACTATTAGCTAGAACACCTAAAAGTTTTTTCCAAAGAGGTCTCCCCTTCAACTCGTTTGATGAATTTACAAAAAACATGGGGCCGAAGCTCCATATAAGCAAAGTAGCCCCAAGGTCATAACCAATACTGAAACTCAGTGAATGGCTAGGTAGAAGAGCCAAAGAAACAGGTATCCCGAAATAGCCAGTATTGCCAAAAACACTTCCCAGCAATAAGCTTCGATCACCAATATGACTTTTAAGCTTTGGGAAACTCTTAATCAAGGCTATTAACAATCCAATAAGAAGGACGGCCATTGCAAGAGCCTGAAAAACAAGCCAATCCAAACCACTCTTCAATAGAAGGCCCATTAAGCTCACTGGCACGCCGACATTAATAAGCGGTGGGGCTATTTGGGATGAAAGGCCTGGCTTAAAGCGCCCAATCAAATAGCCGAAGCCAAGCAAGGGTAATAATTCACTAAAGAGTCGCAAAATAAACATTTAATGAACTCGATATAGAAACTTATGGAACTTGGACAAAGGGTGACCTGATGAAGGAAGTTTTAATGCGCTGCTAAACGAGACAGATAAGAATCTCTACGACCTGCATTAATCCAGCCTGTGGCAATCGTTTTGGTTCTTTTATCATTCACTTGTCCACGATGAAGGTGAGAAGGTCCTGCCGGAAAAATAATGAGTTTCCCTCGCTCTGCAGATTCATGATGTTTTTGCCAATAAAACTCAGTGCCGCCCGAATGAATATCATTGCAGTAAAGAATCCACGCTAAAACTCTATGAACGGGTTCTGTAGCCTCATCACTAATAGTCCAATCACAATGCCATTTCTTAAACCCTTCTCCAGGGCGATAACGTTGGATATTGAAAACAGGAACTACAAACATGGACTGCTCTGGACAACACTCTCTAAACAAGGGACGATCTTCAAGATATTTGTTAAGAGCAGCAGTAACGCCTCTGACAATTACATCTGAAAGAGCAAATGCCTCCGGGTCTGATCGATCAATTGCAACCAGGCTTATATCAGTTGACACCTTTGATGGTTCCTCGTCAGCAGCAGCATTGCCGAATGCAATCCCACTATGTTGAAGATCAAGGCGTTGATCAAAAAAAGACATCACCCCATCTGCAACAGATTCGAAACCAGCGTTGTGATAAGAAGCAATTAGGTCCAAAAGTAAAAATCCCTCCAGCAATTGCTATGAAATTAAGGTCCTTGTCAAAGGAATGCATATATATAGAAAAGCAAGAAGCAAAGTCTTAAGGAAGGGGTAATTACAATTTGATTCGAATCACATGTAAACAAAACAAGCATAAGGTCATACTTCGCTAGGGCCTCCCGACTCCTTGAGGGGGATTGAGAACCAAACCTTTTCCTTCAACTTATCCTCTACCAACCATTCTTTATATTCAATTGCAAAAGCAAGTCTATCTTTACCTTCTAATTGTTCGAGTCGAGTCAGAGCATAGTCTAAAACTACCTCTAGAGATTTTATAGATTGGGATTCAAGAGAAGACATAAGAGACTTCTTAAATTATTTAAATGCTATCGGAACTAATGAACAAAAGCATTAAACCATAGGGGGGCATATAGTTCATTAATAGAGAAGAAACGTAGTAAGGGTCTAATAGTTTTCTCTAACTTCCCTTAAGGATAATATTTATTTACTGAAAAAACGATAAGATTTAGCCAAGCTCAATTCAAATACTTGATGTTTGGTATCTCCATCTCCCTATCAAAGAAGTGTTTTTTCCTTACCTCCATTGTTGCTCTTGGGTCTGGAATTGCTGCATGTGGTACAAATAATTCAACATCAAGCCTGAGACTTATCGGAGCAGGGGCCACCTTCCCTTCCAAAGTATACACACGTTGGTTTGCCGATCTAGCTGCCAAAGGTGGGCCTAGGGTGAACTATCAAGCTATTGGTTCTGGTTCTGGCCGCAAAGCTTTTATTGATGAAACCGTTGATTTTGCTGCATCGGATGATCCGATGAAAGCTAAAGATATCGCCAAAGTCACACGCGGATTAGTTCAAATACCAATGGTTGGAGGCACGATCGCATTTGGATATAACAATCCAGATTGCGAGCTCATGCTCACTCAAAGAGAAGCAGTAGGTGTAGCAATTGGCAAAATCACTAACTGGAGTGAACTCGGATGCCCTGAACAAAAGCTTGTTTGGGCTTATCGTTCTGACGGCTCTGGTACAACCAAGGCTTTTACAAGTTCAATGGAAGCTTTCTCTAAAGAGTGGGCATTAGGAACAGGCAAATCAGTTAATTGGCCTGCTGGCATTGGAGCAAAAGGTAATGCTGGAGTTGCTGGCCTCATAAGGAAGACTCCTGGTGCTATTGGTTATGTTAACCAGTCCTATGTCACAGGAGCAATCAAAGCAGCTGCTCTGCAAAATTTATCGGGTGAGTATATAAAGCCAAGCAAGGATACTGGCGCAATAGCTCTCAACGGAATCACTTTAGATCGAAATCTAGCGGGCACGAACCCAAATCCAACAGCACGTGGTGCTTACCCAATTTCTACTTTAACTTGGATTCTTGCCTATGAGACTGGTAATGGCTCTAAAACAAAAGCCATTAAAGAATCGCTTAACTATCTTCTTAGTGATGAGTCTCAAAACAAGGCTCCTCGAATTGGTTTCGTTCCTCTAAAAGGAGAAATTCTCCAGAAAGCTCGTTCAGCTGTCAGTAGGATTGGAGAGTAATTTAAGCAAAAGCTTTATTAAATTCCCAAATTAATTTCAGAGAGGTTAGAAGATTTTGAAAATATATTTTTCGCTAAATTTATTAAAGACAACTCCATTGAAACATCTATAATTAATTGTTTTTACTATAGAAGAATCCCAAGGAGGCAATACAAAGAACACTTATAACAGGGCCTGGAGCTAAATTAAAAATAATCGCAAGCAAAAAGCCTAAGATTGCTATTACAAAACCAATCATTGAAGATCGAAGCATAGCTTCTCTCAAGCTTGATGCTTGAGCTAATCCCAATAAAGCCGGAGTAGAAAGTAAAGCGATTACAAGAATTACCCCAACTGCGGCCATTGAGCTAACAATGACAAGAGCAGTTGTAAAGCCAAGAGCTAAATTTAAAGAAGGAACCTCTACGCCATCAGCATCAGCACCTTCAGGGTCTAAACCAAGATAAACAAGCTTATCGTAACCAAATATCATCAGACAAATAAACATTAAAAATGCAATACATGTTCTGATTAGATCGGCCCAATTTGCAACCAATAAATCGCCAAATAGAACCGCTTCTAAATCAATCCTGATACCAAGAAAAGGGATAAGGAGAACACCAAGTCCAAGTGAACCTGCCAAGATTGTATTCATTACTGCTGCATAGTTTTCATTTCGTTTATTAGTCAATTTTTCAGCCAGAAGTGCTCCCACCAAACCACTGATCACTCCTCCAATAGAAGGATCAACACCAAGTGCTACAGCCAACGCCAAACCTGGTAACACACAATGAGAAATTAAATTAACCTGCAGCAGTCGCTTATGTGTAATCAATACTGTCCCCATGGCAGGGCAAAGCACTCCTGAACAGCAAGTTATAAAAAGGGGGATTATCCACCAATTTGTATTGAGCAAAGACATCAAGCAAATGATTGTGTATGGTCAGAGGAAGGGATCAAATGAAGATCTTTACAATGAGTGTTAGCAAGCCTGAAATTACTGACCGTCAAAAGCAAGTACTTGACGAACTCAAAAGATGCAATGATGAATTGAGTGGTCAAGAATTGCACAGAAAGTTGCACGAAGGGAATAATCCCATGGGATTGGCAACGGTATACAGGAATTTGCAAGCTCTTGTAAAGCAAGGTTTGATTCGTTCTAGGCATCTACCAACAGGAGAAGTTCTTTATACGCCTGTGGAAAGAGATGTTCATCATTTAACTTGTGTTGATTGTGGAGCAACAAGTCAATTGGAAGGGTGCCCTGTAAAAGAAATGAATGTACCAAAGACAACTTCTCAAAAATTCGAGCTCCTGTTCCATACCCTTGAGTTCTTTGGTCTTTGCCAAAGTTGCCTTGAAAAGAAAAAGTTTTCATGAGATTTGAAGAATATTAAGCACAACAATAATTTGATATACATCTAATTGATTCTAGTTTTTCCTGCACTTCCTGAGGTTTTCCTGAAGCCAAAACAGTCTTATCTAGAGCAACGACCTTGTCATAAATGTCTAAAGATTTTCCCCATTCATGACTGCTAACAAAAAGAGTTAGGCCTGCATCAGCTAGCTGACGAATAATGAGTAAAAACTGTTCTCTAGTAGGTGGATCTAACGAAGAGCATGGCTCATCAAGAAGAAATATTTTTGCTGGTCTCATTAAAGTCTTTGCAAGTAAGGCTCTTTGTTGTTGACCACCCGATAATGAATCAAGTCTCCTGTTAGCTAAATCAGACATTCCAACTCGTTGGAGTGCCGCTTCTAATTCACAACATGATGATTGAGAATCACTGCATCGACCTAAAGAAACCAATCCTTTAACAGTTATGGGGAAATGCCAATTCAATGATGACCGTTGTGGCATTAGAGCAACTTGATGCCGAGCATGATTTATAGAAGAACCATTGACTGTAATCTGCCCTTTGCTTGGCTTATGTTGCCCCTGTAGCAACCGTAACAAGGTGGACTTACCGGCACCATTGGGGCCAACAAGCGCAGTTAAAGTTCCGCCTAAAAGCTCAATAGAGACATCATCTAAAACAGAAAGACTTTGACCTGAATAGGAATATGACAAGCTTTCTGCAATTAAACTGGTCATGGATTCAAGGATTCCCTAACAGATAGGTCAGAATGATAATCATTATCATAATATAGATTTGCGATATATATCAAATGCATGTTTTCTAGTTTTTCCATCGCAAAGGATAAGAAGCGCACAATTGGAAAAGCAATCATTAACAGCTCCATTTTAACTGGAGTAGTTTTTTTGACTGGGATTAATCAGGGTGTGCAAGCCAAACCAAAGTCAATAGTTGCTGTTGAACCATTAGTTTGTGACTTGGTTTCTACAATTGCTCTACCTTCAACACCTGTTACTTGTTTGATTGATAGAAAACAAGACGTACATGATATTAGAATTTCCCCGAGGCAGGCCCAAGCTTTAAATAATGCAAGTCAAGTTTTTACTCTTGGACAAGAGATGACTCCCGCAATGAAAAGATGGCTGGATAACCCCGTAACGGTTGTTGTCGGTGTAAGTGCAATAGAAATTGACGGCCACGATGACCATGACGATCATTCATCTGCTAAACATGATGACCATGACGATCATTCATCTGCCAAACATGACGACCACGATGATCATGATGACCACGATGATCATGGAGATGAAGCCTTTGAATGGGCTGGTGTCTTTGAACTTTCACCAGGAACCTACAAATGGTCTTTTGCAAAAGTCGATGGAGACTATGCAGATCCTGCCATGAAAATGGTCATTCTTAAATCTGGGGATATTGAAGCAACAGAAGAGCTTGCTGAAGAATTATTAGAGTCTAAAAAATCAGAAGTTAAACGTAGCAATGACACACTTGTTGCACAGGAAAAAGCCTATCTTCTTACATTTAATGAGAGAAAAGACAGAACAACATTCAATGTAGAAATCAAAAAAGCTGGTAAATATGCATTCTTTACTGAGCATATGCCTTTTGAGTTTGAAGCCGATGAACATTTCTTTAAAGATGTTTCAGGCGATGATATTGAACCGATAGCTCAACTTCCAGATGAAGGCGGTGATCATCATCACCATGATCATGGTGGACTAGATCCCCATGTTTGGCATGATCCTCATAACATCATCAAGATGGGTAATGTCATTTCTAAAAATCTCAACAAGAAAATTTCATTCTTTGATAGAGAAACTAAAAAAGTTTTAAAAGAAAGAACTCAAGTGTTTAATTCGGTTTTAGAAGATTTAGATCGATGGACTCAACGACAAGTAGCCACAATCCCTTCTAATCAAAGGACGATAGTTTCTAAGCATAAAGCTATGGAATACTACGGGGATGCTTTTGGTTTGAAAACCATTAGCTTATTGGATTTTCTTGGTCATTCATCGAGTCTTAGGCCTCAGACCATTTCCAAAGTAATAACAGAGCTTAGAGAAGAGAATGTACAAGTTATATTTCCTGAGCAAAAACCTTCTTCAAAGCTATTGAAAAACTTAAGTAGACAAACTTCTACCCCTATAGCAAAACAACAGATTTTTGTTGATGGTTTAATGCCTACAGGGAATACTATTTCTGTCGCTGTTCATAATACATGTACAATCGTTAATTCTTTGGGTGGTTCCTGCAATAAGAAAGCAGGCAATCAACTCGTAAATAGATGGGATACATTAACTAAGCGTTAATTTGAAAATTCCCGACCTACTTTTTAAATTTCACATTCAACTGTAATTAAAATGGCTAAAGTTAAAGGTCTGGAAACCTATAAAAAATACTGGGAAGATCAAGCAAGTTTCATGGATCAATCACCATGGAACCAACAAAAGATCTTAAAGCTAACTCTCTCAAATGATTTTGAGAAACATATAGAAGAACTTAAATTTTCAGATCACTCCATTTCAAAAGAAGATGGGAAATTATTCTTACGGCTAAAAGTTCCCTACAACTACTCAGAGCTTGATGATTTTGAAGGAAAGGCTATCGAACTCTTGGGTATCGACAAGAATTACTTAATCGATATGAGCTTCACCAATTCTAATTGTACTAATACTTAAGAACAACAAAATGACTATCGAGCAAAAAGTACCTGTCACCATCCTAACGGGCTTCCTCGGCTCTGGGAAAACCACCCTCCTTAATCGGATTCTGAGTGAAGAACACGGTAAACGAATCGCTGTAATCGAAAATGAATATGGTGAAGTTGGTATTGATCAGGGTCTGGTCATTAATGCTGATGAAGAAGTCTTTGAAATGTCCAACGGTTGCATTTGCTGCACCGTTCGTGGAGACCTAATTCGCGTATTAGGCAACCTCATGAAGCGACGAGATAAATTCGACTATGTGTTAGTTGAGACAACAGGACTTGCTGATCCTGGACCTGTTGCTCAGACATTTTTTATGGATGACGAAATCCGTAATGAATTTTCTCTTGATGGCATTGTTACTCTCGTTGATGCGGTTCATATTGATCAGCAGCTCGGTCGCAGTGATGAAAGTTCTGAGCAGGTTGCCTTCGCAGATGTCCTTGTCCTAAACAAAACGGACTTAGTCTCTGATGAATCTCTCGATATTCTTGAATCACGGCTACGCGATATGAACCGGATGGCTCGTGTTGTTCGGAGTAAGCAAGCGGAGGTCTCTATTGATACTGTGTTAAACCTTAGTGCATTTGATCTAGATCAGGTCTTAAAGCGTCGCCCCACTTTCCTTGAGCCAGAATATCCATTCGAGTGGACAGGTGTTTTTTCTCTTGAGAAAGGTCGTTATGAACTTAGCCTTGAAGAAGGTCCTGATCCCACGATGTCGCTGGTCGTTCTGGAAGATCAGGGGATTGACGAAGCAGCTCTTAATGCTGGTGCTGAATCTTGCGTAAGACTTTACGCTGACTCTGCGAAACTTCTTCATCCTGGAAGCACAGTCCCAATTGAAAAACATGTCAGTCTTCAGCTTCAGTCTAATGGGCGTAAATCTTTCTTTTTAGAACTTGATAACCCTACTCATATTGGTCTTTTCACCCAGCACACAGCAGAGGAATTTGATATCAAAGTATCCCGAGTTGATACTTTAATTACTACAACTGAAAGTGATGGCAAAAATGATGCTTTGGTCCAACCTGAAACTGAGCGGACTTGGGTGGCAGAGCATGAACATGATGATGAAGTGGGCTCAATTGCTATTGAGCGAATAGGTGATGTCGATCCAGAAAAACTCAATAAGTGGTTGAGTCGACTCCTTTCAGAAAAAGGTGTAGATATATTTAGGACAAAAGGGTTTATAAGTTACGCGGGTGAATCCAGGAGAATGGTTTTTCAAGGGGTTCACATGCTCTTCACTGCTCAGCCAGATAAAGAATGGGGGAATGAACCTCGCCATAATCAATTAGTGTTTATCGGTAGAAATCTTGATGAAAAAGAAATGTGTAGGGAGTTCGATAAGTGCCTGGTGTAGAAGGATTTAGTCCCCAGGGGATGCTTCACGAGGGCTGGAGTGCTGAAGTTGAAGACTATGCCATAGTTTGTGGGTGGATCTTGGGTGGCAAAGCACTCTTAGTAGGTGACGTTGCAGGTGGACTTTATTTATTTGAGGGTAAATCTGGAACCCCCCTTTGGCAGAAAAAAGAGGTCCATAAAGGAGGCCTGCTCGCATTATCTATACACCCAGATGGAGATATTTTTGCAACTTCAGGACAAGATGGACGTGTTCTTATTTGGAATAGCGAAGAAGGTGAGTCAACTAACGTAATAGAGCTTGGAGACGGTTGGGTCGAACACCTGAGATGGTCACCAGATGGACGTTTCTTGGCTGTAGCCTTTTCTCGCAGAGTGCATGTATATGGGATTGATGGTCACGAACATTGGAAATCAGGGGAACACCCAAGCACTGTTAGCTCGATCGCTTGGTCAAAGTCGAATGAACTAGCAACTGCATGCTATGGTCGAGTGACTTTTTTTGACGTAGTTGCTGACAAGGTCAATCAAAAGCTGGAATGGAAAGGCTCACTAGTGTCTATGGTACTTAGTCCTAATGGTGATGTTGTGGTTTGCGGTAGTCAGGATAATTCTGTACATTTCTGGCGACGCTCAACTGATCAAGACTCTGAAATGACTGGGTATCCGGGTAAGCCAAGCCAGTTAGCGTTTGATCAGAGTGGCACAGTCCTCGCTACAGGGGGAAGTGATGTTGTAACAGTTTGGAGCTTTGAAGGTAATGGCCCTGAAGGCACTGTCCCTGGACAATTATCTCTTCATGCTGAATCGATTTCTAGTCTTGCGTTTTCAAATCAGGGAATGCTTCTTGCTTCAGGAGCTAGAGATGGTTCAGTTCTTGTTTGGTTTCTCAAGAGTAATGGTAATGGTGACCCACTTGGTGGAGCATTCGCAGGAGAGCTTGTCTCCGCAATTGCCTGGCGACATGATGACTGTGCTTTGGCAGCAGTAAATTCAAACGGAGGCATTAACGTTTGGAATTTCAAAATGCGTACTCAAGAGACACCTAAAGGATTTTAAGAATATAGTCCTCCTAGAAGAATGACACAGAAAAGCTTTAGCACAAAGGTAGCGTGTTAATCACTCTGAAATGGATTGTTAGGCATTCGTTCAGTGCAATCCCTACTTAAAGAATCTAATGATTGCTTTTCTTGTTTATTTAATGTCCATTTAGATGCTTTACCAGCATCTTGTGCATGTAGTGGATTACGAAGCCCGACAATCGGCATTGATTCATGTGCCCTACACCAATTCAAGGCCACTTGTGCTTGCGAAGCTCCATGTTCTATTGCGATTTTGTTTAATTCCTTTCTCAATGCAAGACTTGCAGGCAAGAGTCTTTGAAAAAGTCTCCCTCTCAAGAAAGTTGTAACTGGTCTGTTCTTCTCATTAGGAGATATTGCCAATACACCTAGTGCTAATGGACTATACGCTAATAGTTGAATATTCAGTTCTTTACACACATCTTTGATTTGCAGATACTTTTCTGGTTCAGGAGACAATAAAGAAAATTGTATCTGTAGACTCGTTAATGGAATACCTCGTATTTTGAGGCGATTATGAAACCAACGCAAACGCTTAGGCCCCATATTAGAAATACCTAACTGAAAGATAAAACCGCTTTCGCAAAGGTCACTAAGCCCATCCATCAATTGAACTTCCTGCCATGGTGCATATCTAGCTGTACTCCAATGCAATTGCACTCGATCAAGCTTCCCTTGCAACCTCGCTTTACTTGCCATAAAGGCTGACTTAAAACCCTCTCTGCCTAACCGCCATGGATATGGAGCCAGTTTTGTGGCAACTATCAAATTGCTATATTTCGAAGGTGGCAGTTTTTGTAAATACTTACCTAAAAGTTCTTCACTACGACCATTTAGAGAAGCTATTCCATACGAATCTGCTGTATCAATGAAATTTAAACCTTGATCAACTGCTTCATTGAATGTGTTCTCCAAAAGATCATCTTGTTTTTGTGGCAGGTATCCCCAAAGCACTTTGTTTCCCCAAGCCCACGTACCAAATCCTATTGAAGCCAACTTTTAATTTTACAGATACACATCAATGGTGGCATAACTCTAACCGACTAGTAAGTTGATAAGGTCACAACATGTTTAGCTTGGTGGCATGACCAGCCAAGAAACAATCGAAGAAAGAAGGAAACGCTTCAAAGCAATGAGCAGCTATGAGCGTCAAGCATTATTAAGAAAAAAGATGAAAGATGAAGGTTTAGAGGAGGGAAGTGGGGTTAAAGGGAAAGGGTTATCCTCATATGACCAACACGAAATATGGGAGCTAATTCAAGTCACAAGCTGTTTAGAACAATTGAAAGCAAAACAATGACTCCAAGTCGTATTCTTATTAGCTTGAGAGTTTCCTTGGATTTCTTGATGTACAGATTAACTATTTAGCGAGTTAATTAATAGTGAGGTGGCTTGGATTCCTCAGGAGGAAAGTATGGTTCATCCTCTTCATCAGAGCTTTGTTGCCTCCAGTATTCATCAGACGGGTCTAATGCTTCATTGTCAGGGTTGATTTTTTCATTCATAGCTTTCGGAAAATTAGCCCTAAATTCTTCTTTTAAAAATCTCTGAAAAAGATACCCCAAATAGAAAGTTAACTCTACAACCAACAGCATTTGAAAGAATGTTTCTATAAATCATTTAAATCGCTAAAAAAAAGATCCCTGCTCAAAACAGCAAGGATCTTTTTTCTCTTACGACTTACCCTTTATCTAAAAAAGAATTTGTGAAGATCTTGAAAAAAAGGCTTGAATGGATTGAATTCCATTTAGAAAATCCCTGGAATAATCTGACCAGTTACTGCGTAAGAACCAAATGCTGCTACAAAGCCAATCATTGCAGCCCAACCATTAAACTTTTCTGCTTCAGGTGTCATGTAAGTAATCAAGAATGTGACATTGAGAACATAAAGCAAATATTAAAGAAGTGTGGGTAATAATGCCTACAGTTTTGATAAGAAGTTTACGTATTATTGATTAGTTAATCTTATACCTCATAAGCTTGTCTCAATTAGCAGCAGCTTCAAAAGATATACATATCGCCTCTAAAGCACTCAAAACCCTTGCAATCAAACAGTATTTACTATAAGGCCATCACAGAACATGCCCAACCAGAAAAGCATCAGGGATAATCATGCTTAATGTTCTAATCGAATAATCCCTATCTATAAAACAAAAAGCTTATCAAGGAAATTAATAAGTAGCGTAAGCAGCCTCTGCTTAAAACGATGAATGCAAAATGACGAGCGCTAGCTTGGGCGGAGGATGGAGGGGGGTGAAAAGTTCAAAATGCTCAAAAACTTACTAGACAACAAGTGATAAAAATGATTACCATTTTAAAAGAAAAAGAACTTAGATCAATGAAAAATTCTTTTCTTTCTTGTCTTGCTGCAACCACTCTGATCATTCCGCTTAGCCTCATTGGATGCGGGTCACAGGTAGAAAATGCTCCTACTGAACAAATGGAGAAAGGTCACGATCATCACGATCATCACGATCATCACGATCATTAAAGATATAAATAGATAAAGCCTTACTTTTTAGCAAGAAACCAAAGAAGCTACCTATGGGAACCCCAGAAGGACATCTCGATAAAAGCACTCCAAAAGGAATTCCGGTAAGCATTTTGACAGGTTTTCTTGGCTCCGGCAAAACAACCCTGCTAAATCACATATTAACGAAGCAAGAAGGAATTAAAACAGCTGTATTAGTAAATGAATTTGGAGAAATAGGAATTGATAATGACTTAATCGTGAAAACTGGCGAAGATATTATTGAACTAAGTAATGGATGCATTTGCTGCACAATTAACGGAGAGTTACTTGAAGCAATAAACAGAATCCTAAAAAATAACAAGGAAATTGAATACTTAATTGTTGAAACTACAGGACTAGCAGATCCCCTGCCAGTTGCAATGACAATCAATGGTGCAAGAGAACAATTAAGATTGGATTCTATAATTACATTGATTGATGCTGAAAATTTTAGTGATGATATGCTTAGCAGCCAAATAGCAAGATCTCAAATAATATATGCTGATATATTATTAATAAACAAATGTGATCTTGTGAATGAGGATAAAATAACATTGATTGAAATGAAAATATCAGAAATAAAAAATGATCCAAGAATCTTAAAAAGCATAAAAGGAAATGTTCCATTAGGCCTTTTATTAAGTGTTGGATTGTTTGAATCTGATCGCATCGCGAAAAATCATGTTAACAAGAATCACAGCCATGAACATAATCACAGCCATGAACATGAACATAATCACAGCCATGAACATGAATTATCGATAGAAGGATTTACTTCATTTTCATTTCAATCTAATTATCCTTTCTTATTAAGAAAATTCCAAAATTTCTTAGACAATCAATTGCCATCAACTGTATACAGAGCAAAAGGAATCCTTTGTTTTGAAGAAAGTGAAATAACTCATATCTTTCATTTATCTGGGAAGAGATTTACAATTGACGATAGTGATAGGGACCGGGAAAGAAAAATTAAGCTTGTTCTAATAGGAAAGAATATTGACCACAGAGTCCTAAGAAGACAACTCGAGGATTGCATATCTCATAAAACTTAAAAGCCGTAATTCTAAATAGAAGGATTAACTTAACGATGAAAAGATTGGAAAAATCAAATAACTCAACCTAACAACTATTCTTCTATTTCGTGGGTTTAAGCCTCGTGATATTGGACCGCCAATAATTTTAGTTATTACTTAAACCACTATTGGAAGTAGTACTAATCGATGAGTTATTTACTTATAAGTCTAATAATTCTTGGCAACATTTGATTGTTGCCTAACAAGTTCAAAGAATTCCTGCTTCAGGCTTGCATCATGGCGAAAATCACCCCTAACAACTGAGTTAATCATGCTAGTATCTGGCTCTTTAACTCCTCGCCATTTCATACAATAATGCTGGGCCTTCACAATAATACCCAAACCTTTAGGTTCACATAAACGTTCGATTTCATCAGCAAGTATCATCACAGCTTCTTCTTGAATATGTGGCCTGGAAAAAACCCAATCAGCTACCCTTGCAAATTTAGAAAGTCCAATAACTTTATCTCCTGGTTTAATTCCAATCCAACAATCACCTAAGATTGGCACTAAATGATGAGAGCAGGCAGATCGAACAGTGATTGGTCCAACAGTATATATTTCATCTAAATTCTTATCATTTGGGAAACTAGTAACTTTTGGCTGTTTATAAAACCTACCTTTAAAAACTTCATTGATATACATTCTTGATACTCTTTCAGCAGTTTCTTGAGTATTGTGATCGTTCTCAATATCAATCAATAAGGTCTTAAGTAGATCTCTTACTCGTGTAGCAACTTCTTTCTCAAGCGTATCTAATTCTCCTGGCAATATATAATCAGAAATATTATCATTTGCATGAAACCGTGCACCATTAGATTGGATACGTTCACGAATTATTTCTGAGACTAATTTGCATGAAATCGTTCCCTTTACATCATCTTTAATATCTTCATTTGGTGCTGTTGAAGTCATAATCCTTGATTTAAAGAACTAAAAGCAGACAAGTCTTGTTTAAAATCGTTAAAACCCTATCACATTAGTGACGAATTAGTAGGAGAGCAATCAGTCCTTGATAGGGAGGAAAAGATCTGAGTCACGAAATATACAAGATATAACGCGTAAGCTTTAAAGAGTAATAACGACCCTCTATTTATATTCTAGCAAAAGTAGAGCAAGAAAATTCTTAGGGATCTTGGAAAGCATTACGCCATTTACCCTTATAAGGAAGCTTATAGTCCTCTTCATTCATAGGAATCCAACTCCAATCCGTGCAAATTGTTATTTGATAACCAATTACATATAAGGCAATAATCACGTTGAGCAAATTAATATGCATTATTGGAAGATCCATGTTTCGTTTCTCAATGGATCATGATGATAACCAATCTTGAATAAAACAGCGTTGGAAAAACCGAACTAAGAATTCGGAAAAATTATATTGCTGATGGGTCATCCAGCCAGCCAAGCAGCTATGCTTCACACTCCTTAATGTTTTCTGTTATATTTCGTTACATGGATCAATTCTGCGTATGGATTAATCCATCAGCTCAGTCATAGACATTGCTTTTCGAAGGCCAACAATCGTTGGGCTAATACTTCTTTTATAGGCATACCTTGTGACTGATCAAATAATCCCTGGCACTTTCTAATGAACAACTACTGGACAGTCGCAGAAAGGACTAATGGTCGCTTAGCGATGATTGGTTTATTTGCACTAATAATCAATTACGGTTTCTTTGGATGGATAATTCCTGGCATTTACTAAGTCACTGACTATAGCTTTCTATCCAAGCAAAAGTAGCCATAGGATCCTAACAGCTACTTATGCCAACTTTTTTGGTGAAGTTTTGGTTGTCTGATCAATCCACATATTCCCAAGGTTCTGACTAATTCCAAGGCGGAAGTCCATATCCTGCCTGTTACCAAATCTATCCCAAGAAAAATTAAAATGACTCAACAATTTTCTATGGTTCTAAATTCACCATTTCGTGAATTGGTTGAATTTGCTTTCTTATGTGCTGTTGGTTTCACTGCTGGGTCAATAGGAATCTTATGAGTTTCTCTGATTTACTTCTGTTGAGCTCATGGGCTGGTTTGCTTTACATCGGAGCTTTTCTTTGGAGAGATCTTTCAATCAGAAGATCTGCCAAATAATCACAACTACTTTCAACATACAAAAGACCTTACTATCAAACATTTTTTACTGCTATGTCTTTAGGGGAGTTTCAATCATCTACGGAGAATATCTCAACATTGACAGCCATTCTTTGGTGTTTTTATCCAATGGCCGTGCTTGTTGCTCTTGAGTTTCTTGCTCGTACATTCGATGACGATGACGATCAAGATGGAGGCAAGATGATTCCAATCTTGCAAGCTACTCAATAAAATAATTGATTCATCCATTGATTTTCAAAAAGTTTTTGAATGACAAGAATCAACTTGATCAATCCAAATGAATTATCTGATCAACATTTGTTGGCAGAATATAGGGAAATTTTCATGGTTGGTTCAGCACTCCAACGCTCAATAAAGTCCAAAACCTGGGAGAAAACCAAAGGGAGTCTACCCAAAGAATTCACCTTAAACATTGGACATGTGAAGTTCTTCTATAACAAGGGGAAATATCTACATAAAAGATATTTAGAGCTAATAGATGAAATGCAAAGTCGTGGTATGCGTCCAAATCCAGAACGACGTTTCAAAAAGGAGCAATGGCCAAGTGACTTATATAAAGACTGGGAGCCTAAAACAAAAGATATTCAACTGATAAGAAAAAGAATCAAAGAAAAAATCAATCAAAAGCCCACTTGGTATCGCTGGACAAATAAAAAAAGATAATTGACCAAGAGCAGACAAAAAAGCACTCGTTCTTCATCCAATAGGGGATTTTGTCCAGAGGAATTATGGCGAACAATGGTAAAGAATCAAATGTATTTACTAAGTATTTTTTAATCAAACAGCCTTTTATTTAGGCGGTTTTTTCATGCCAAACATCTCTGCCATTTTGCCAGTAAAGGCAAAAGAAACAACAGCTCCAATAAACATCAAAAAAGCAATTGCATTTGGAACTATCCCTCCATTAATCTGGGCTTCTCCTAAGCTTAGAAAGGTTATTACAACAAATACTCTTCCCCAGTTGTCAATCAAGTTCATTTATTTAGTTAATCCTGAAAACAAGAAGAACCAAGTTAAGACAATCAAGTTAAGTGAAATCGTTAAAGAGATTGCAATGACTTTGAAAGTATTTCCAACTTCCTCAGTATCTGGATTTAATTTAATCCTTTCCATGTATGCCATGTTGCCAAAAACCTAAGTAAATTTAGATCAAGCCTAAACAAAAGATGCTACCGGGGCTTTACAAAAAACCGGCTCTCAGTATTTAGTAGGATTTTCTGACACCCTTTTGACTCCAATTACTTTTTTTATTCTTTGAGTGCAACTTCCAGGTGCCAACATTCAGATCTATGTTCTAGTGCTCCCAAAGTACAAAAAACTGCTAAAACACAACCAAGATAATTTGGCAAGAATATACTGGGAGGGATCATGCTCCCAACCCATCAAACCTCAAAAGGACTAAAATCTCTCTACCTCTTTCTTTCGCAATGGCTGGAAATATTTCTTATTGGCTTAATGAAGACTGATCAATGTTTAATGCCAAAGGAATTACAGCCAATTCCCCTACCCGCTTTAATCTCTATCCAAATTTTTCAAAAAACAAAAGAAATGCGCACAAAAATGTCCCCGAGAAGAGCTTTACTTACTGCGGCAATAATGACCGTTACACCAACTCTTCTATTTGTAACTTGCTCTGAAAAGTTTTCAGCTTTCGGGGTCCTAATTGCATCTACCCTCATTAATTGGCCAGTACTTCGATGGCTTGATGATCGGCAATGGTATAGAGAATGGATAAAAGAAGAATCTAGATAATAAAATTAATTCTTTAAAAGGTATTGGTATGATCTTGCTGCCAGCTAAATCCTCATTATCTTCAAGCCAAGAGAAACAACAACTATCCCAAAAATCACTATAAAGCGCAAATGAGAAATAGTAGAAGTAAAAAGATATTTTGCGAAGTAATGTCTAACGACATTGCAATATCTCTTAAATTCTAGGCATCACAAGAGGCAAATCACCAACAAATGTGAAGGGAAACATCAAATAGCACAAAACAAAAGGGTCTAATCAATTTTCAAACCTAATAACAACAAGCTCTTTCTTGAAAATTCCACCAAACCAAATAACAAATGAATCAAGAAATCACAAATGAATATTCCAAGAAAGCTCAAGAAGATGCTGAATGGGCTTACAACAATGCAATGGAAAAGTTCTACTACTCAATGTTAGAAGTTATTTTCTTAAGGATCAAAAGTCATCTAAGTCATCAGGGATTAAAAAAAGTCATCAAGATGGATGAGATAAGGAGTAAGAATGAAAAATTGAGTGTTGAATTTAGCCAGAAAACCTGGGCTGTTTTAGCAGAATCTTGGGCAAGTTCAGAAGGTCTAGCTATGAAAAAGATCGCTGATCTTTATGAACTTGAGATAGCAGATTTTGATGTATCTAAAATTGAGAGCCTCAAGGGAAAAGCTAATACGCCACCAAGATGCGACCCAACTAGTGGATAATAGGAGCAAGAGTATAAGGTATGGGTAATGAAGCTCTCATAGCAGCTAAATATCACCAAGGCTTAAAAGCATATGAAAAACCTATTTGAAGCATCGACAATAAATACTTTCGCTGAGTTTTCACAACAGGCTGACTATTCGCTCATGGATTCACTCCAAGAGGATCCTCAAGCAACCGACAATGGCCACGATCACCTCCCTCGCCAAGTTTTCTCCGGTCATTACGTACCGGTCACACCCACGCCTATCCCAGCTCCGGAATACATCGCACACAGCAAAATCTTCTTTAACGAGCTAGGACTGAGCCATAACCTTGCCCTTGACGCACAATTCCGCAAGCTATTTTCAGGCGACACTAGCGTAGCGCGAAAGCCAATGCGTCCTATTGGTTGGGTGACTGGTTATGCTCTTTCGATCTACGGAACTGAATATATCCAACAATGTCCGTTTGGGACAGGAAATGGCTACGGCGATGGTCGAGCAATATCCGTGTTCGAAGGTCTTTTCAACGGTAGACGCTGGGAAATGCAACTGAAAGGAGGAGGCCCGACTCCATACTGCCGTGGAGCCGATGGGCGTGCCGTACTTCGTTCCAGCATGCGGGAGTTTCTGGCGCAAGACTACATGCAGGCCCTAGGAGTTCCGACTTCACGATCTCTAACGCTATATGTGTCCCGATCCGAAACAGTGCGCAGGCCCTGGTACTCCAAAGAGTCTAGTTCTATAGATCCCGACATACTCGTGGACAATCCCGTGGCTATCACAACACGAGTTGCACCATCCTTTCTACGTGTCGGGCAAATTGAGCTGTTTGCACGTCGTGCCCGTAGTAATGCACATCAGGGTGCATTGAACGAGCTACAGATGATCGTAAAGCACCTGATAGAAAGGAATTATAAGCAGGTCATTGATCCAAATCTTCCCTTCAACGATCAAGTAGTCGAGCTAGCCCAATTATTTCGCGGTCGACTCATATCATTGGTAGCCAACTGGATACGTATTGGCTACTGCCAAGGCAATTTCAATAGTGATAACTGCGCTGCGGGTGGATTCACTCTCGACTATGGGCCATTCGGATTCTGCGAAATGTTCGATCCTAAGTTCCAGCCATGGACAGGTGGTGGCAACCATTTTTCATTCTTTAATCAACCTCTTGCTGCTGAAGCAAATTATCACATGTTCTGGGCAGCCATTCGACCCCTCCTCAAAGACAACTCGGCAACAGTGGAAAGGCTGGATCAAATCCGAGAAGGCTTCACCGAAGCAATGAGTCAGGAGATCGAGGCCATGTGGGCAAAGAAGCTCGGCTTAATTAGCCATGATGCAACTCTGACAAACGAACTGCTAGAGCTCATGACCTTATCCAAAGTTGACTATACAATCTTTTTCCGAAAGCTATCTAACATTCCCGAGCAACTCTCCATCTTGAAAGAGAGCTTCTATCAGACCAGTTCAGAACAGATTGATGCACGGTGGAGTCGCTGGATCCAACTATGGAGGAATCGCATCAGGGGCAACGGTGAACTAAAAGTGACATCTGCAGCGATGAAACGCGTTAATCCCAAATACACCTGGCGTGAATGGATGATCGCACCCGCTTATGAAAAAGCTGAGCTAGGTGATTACAGCCTAATCAAAGAGCTACAGGATGTTCTCAGCAATCCCTATGACGAGCAATCATTAGAAGTGGAGATGAAGTACAACCGACTCAAACCCAAGAATTTCTTCAACATAGGAGGTATATCCCACTACAGCTGTTCATCTTGACAGAGTAAAGAAACAATTATGCTTATTCAATTCTTTACACTCGCAAATTTGTCAAAGGGAGTAGAACCAACCTCTCTGCTCGGTCTAACTATTATCTTTTGTGGGATTGTATTTACTGTAGGCTTACCCCTCTTACTAATTCTTAAAGGAAGAAAAGACTAATGAGTGTGAATGCTCTGTCACCTTGAGATTAGAAGTAATCTCAAATCCTCTCAAAACTATCTCTATTGAAATTTTTCAAACGTGCATTGAAAACATACAAACAATTCGGGCTAGCTCTTCTGTTCTCACTTCCTTTACCACTTATTGCGCAAGTTAACTGGAAGGCACCAGAAAGTATTGATAAAAAAAAGGCCAGAGTGTCATCTGCAAGAGGACAGGCTGTTGTTGTTACTGCTAATCCATTAGCAAGTGACGCAGCTCTTAAGACCTTGGAAAAGGGCGGCACCGCAATGGATGCTGTGGTTTCAGCTCAGACAGTGCTTGCTGTTGTTGAACCGCAAAGCTCAGGTTTAGGAGGTGGATCTTTTCTGTTGTATTGGGACCAGGCAAAAAAATCTTTATCCGCACTTGATGGTAGAGAATCTGCCCCAGGTCAAGTCGAAGAGGGTATTTGGACAACATCTACTGGAGAAGGAGTTCCATGGCCACAAGCGACTAGAAGCCTCTCAGCAATAGGAGTTCCAGGGACAACGGCATTGCTTTGGGAAGGTCACCGACAGTTTGGACGTTTGCCTTGGGAAGCTAATTTCAAAGAGAGTATTCAACTTGCTAAAGAGGGATTCATTCCGAGTCCTCGCTTACTTAGATCAATCTCTTTAGCACAGACATTAGGGGTTAACCATAGTCTAACTTTTAAATCTCTCTATCTCCCTAATGGATCTCTCCCAAATGAAAAGATTCCATTTCGCAACTCCAAATTGGCATCAAGCTTAAGCCGTATCGCAACGGGGGGTAGTAATGAATTTTATCGAGGGGAAATCGCCAATGAAATTATAGATAATCTCCAACTTCATCAGAAAAGCAATAAACAAGTTAAAACAATAACTTACGAGGATTTAGCAAATTATAAAGTCCAGAAGCGCAACCCTATCTGTCGCAAATACAGAACATGGAAAATCTGTTCTTTTCCACCTCCAAGCGGGGGAGGAGTTGCTGTATTACAAGCTCTTGGGACATATGAGTTTTTGACAACAAAAAGGGCCCCAGAAAAGACGATTAGCCGTTGGCACCTTCTGGCAGAATCTTTAAGGTTTGCAGATGCCGATCGTTCTCACTGGATAGGAGACCCTATTGATTGGCCAGTTCCACTCGAAGGGTTGCTAGATAAGGACTATATTGAGAATAGAGCAAATGCTATTAAGACAAGTATTACAACATTCCGCCCTTTACCAGGGAAGCCAAAAGGTAGTGAATTACTAGATTTAGCAAGTCAGCCACGCACGACCGGTGGAGGCACAACACATCTAGTAGTAGTTGATATAGATGGCAATATCGCCTCCTATACAAGTTCAGTCGAGACGGTATTCGGAAGCAGGTATTTGTCTGGAGGCATGGTCTTAAACAACCAACTAACGGACTTCTCTTTTGTATCCAACATCTCAGGGAAACCAATTGCTAATCGGATGAAAGCCAATAAGCGTCCTATGAGTTCTATGTCTCCAGTTATAGTCTTTCATGATGATCGTCCAGTTTTGGCACTTGGCTCACCAGGTGGCTGGCTTATCCCCCATTACATAACAAATGCATTAATTGGTGCTCTGGATTTAGATCTGTCGCCCATAGAAGTAGTTAGCCAAAAGTTACTATCAGTTCGCCCTGATTACACTGTGCTTGAAAAAAATGGTAACTGGTCAAAAGCCGATGCGAATATCTATAAAGAACTAACAAGTCTTAGCCACCAAATTAAATATAGTTCTTTTAGCAGTGGGCTAGCTGTAATCAAATGGCATAATGGAAGCTGGCACGGTGCTGCTGACCCAAGAAGAGAAGGGAAAGCAGTAAGCTTGCAAGTAAAGGGGAATAGGCTCGTCAAATAGCAGAGCGAGGGCGAAGCTGCTAACTAATGAAAATAATACCAGCTTTAATGTCAATCGATCTCTGCGATTCTTGCAATCCTATACTGGAAAACACTAGGCTTAAGCAGCCTTATTCTCTTCTTGTTTATCAGAAGTTTTTGGAACAAATTTTAAAAGCTGATCATCTATTTCAATTGACTCATCTAAAACTGAAGGGAAGGAAGCTTTTATCAAAAGCTGAATAAGACTCTTGATAGATACAAAAAACATCTTAGTAATCTCGAACATGTTACTAAGTTCTTCTTTAATTAGCTTCTGAAATTCTTCTTTGGTTACGTAAGTTGTAATAGTCCATCCAGTTAAACCAATGAAAAACAAGGAGAAAAGCACAGTAAGAATAGTGAGCATTATCAATGTTAATAAGGCTTCCTATTTATAACTAATTTCTATAGACATGGCAAAACAAAAAGCAAGCCAATGACTAATTAAAAATCAAAGGGCTTTGATGACAAGGGGTTCTTCAAAGTAGCTACAACCCATACTCGCAAGCTGATTCCTTCTCCACGGGAAACTTTAGCTCAATAATGGTCTCTAAAAGAAGTTAGAAATACTCTTTTGTTTTATACCGAATCATCCACAATGCAAGCCAATTCGCACTGTCTAAGTGTTGGATTTGTTAAGCACTCTAGAGTTCTTGCCATATCTACTGAGAAAGCTCTCCATCTGAAGTCCATTTAAGAATTATTCTACGCTGGTCAGGGACATTAACGACTTGTTGCGATCTTAATAAAAAGCTAGTCTCAAGGTCTTCTAATTGTTTTTTGCCGATCTTAAATCTTTTGAATATCTACAAAGTCGAGCAGTACAAGATTGAATAATTCTCTTATTTTTATTATTAAAACAAGTGATTGAGGCTCCTTTAGGACTGTGATTAAATAGGTGTGATTTTTATCATTGCTCCAACACCTCTTCATAATAAGTAGTTACACATTCAGTTAAGCATTCAATATCCTCATCATTTAATGAGCATGCTGTAATGCAATTATAATATAAATCCCTTGGATTTAATGGTTTAGGATTGGAATCTTCTTTTTCACCTTTAATGCTAGACATGGTTTCAATATCTCCAGAACGGAAGCAATTTTTATCATAAAATTTTTAATTATTACTATTAACATAAAGTACCTAAGAATATTTACCTAAATTATTTTTCAATGCGAGTGCTCTAAGCCAACCTAATCAATTCCTTCTTAAGAGCAGTTCGCGCAACAGATTTAAGAAAATTAAAATTAATCTAAAAAGATTTCCTTAAATTATTATAAGTGCAATTACCTAATCAAAATATATATAATTTAATGATTTATTTTATTTTCAGTTACAACAACATTGCTTAACTCTTCTCACTAAAAGTAGGGGTCTTATAAGAATGCTCTTTATGCTGAATAAATAAATATTTTACTCTCAGTGAAATCATTGAGTTCAGACTGCAAAAATCTCAAATAGGAAGGCTTATCACAACTTTCTAGCTTTCCTAATTAAGCTCAATTATTGCAGAGGCATAGCATATAACTATCTTTCTATCGTTGGTTACTCCTCTGTTCATGCTTTGATTCGCATACATACTAATCATTAGCAACCAATATCCTCCTCCATCGCTGGAAAGGATATAGGGATAATAGTGGAACCATATGGAGCCGTAGAATCACCAAACTTTTAAAAACAATGGTAGGAGAACTTAACGTCCCAGTCATTCCCCTTTCCCAACTAAACAGAAGACTTGAGTCTCGATCTAACAAAAGACCTTTGTTGAGTGATCTTCGTGAATAAGTCTCAATAAAAGCAATGCTGACTTCGTTATGATGATGTATCAAGATGAGTACTACAACCCTGAAACTATTGATGGAGGCATTACAGAATTCGTCGTTTGTAAGCCTTGCAATGGTCCCATTGGTACTGTAAAACTTCTATTTGAAACGCAGTACACAAGATTCAGAAATGTAACTGCGTAAAAACCACATTATTTCTCAATTCGACGAGAGTCATCCTATGATTTTTCCTTTTTTAGAACGTAAGTATTTTTTTATGGCTTTAGTTCCGTTATTTTTGTGCTCACTTCTTGTAGCTAATCCTGCCTTGGCCCATCATCCTTTTGGGATGGGCGATAGTTCTGCACTTTCAGCTTGGGAAGCTCTACTTAGCGGTGTCGGGCATCCATTGCTTGGACCTGATCATTTGCTTTTTATGCTAGGCATAGCCCTTTTGGGACTAAAAAGAACCAAGAAATGGATCTTTCCACTTTTGGCTGTTGCTTTAGCAGGAAGTGCACTAGCACAGTTACTTCCTTTACCTGGTTTATTAGCTCCATGGGCAGAAGCACTTGTCTCTTTATCTTTGGCAATAGAAGGCTTGATTATTCTGAATTTTGTGAGTTCAAAATGGCTCTTACCCATGTTTTCTTTACACGGCTTCTTGCTTGGAAGCACAATTGTTGGAGCTGAAGCTACACCTTTAATAGGTTATTTTTTAGGTCTTCTGCTTTCTCAAACAGCTTTACTATTCTTTGTTACGGCAATATCTCAAAAAAGCATTAATTGGCTAGGGGCAAATGAACGACTCTTAACTGCTGGAATATGGATAGGGATAGGCTCAGCGTTCTCCTGGGTTGCCATAGTGGACTAAAGAATTTGAATTTTAAACAAGTTTTTTTACGTCATCACTAATCAAGAGTCCACAAAAATGAGAATAGATATCAACCCTTTAAAAAATCAAGTTCAACCTTAATGCCTTAGAAAGACATCGATAAGCCTCTACCTGGTCAGCAAGAAATCATTTGTACTATTGCAAGCCTTTAATTCATAAGGCATGATCAGGAACCGGCTCAAAAATTGGCACACCTGACAAGTGTATTCGTGGTGAAATGAAAATTGATTGGTCAGCTAGGGGTTACATAAGGCCAAGAAAAAGATTTGATTTCACTTACCACTTCCTCCTCACAACTTCCACGAAATCCTCATGAAAGCCTTTTCATTTTTGAAAACCTTATCCACTAACTCCGTTCAAATATTTCGCAGAACTCCTCCTCTTGTTTTCGCAATGTCCATCCTCTCAGTAGGGGGATTCATCGGATTTACAAGTGCGACCAAAATCTTAGTGTCAGGGCTAAAACCTGCAGAGGACACAATCACTGTTACTGGAGCCAGTACAGAACGCATCGAAAGTGATATGGCAAAATGGGACATCAAGGTTCAGACCAAAGGATCTTCTCAGATTAATTCTTACCAAAACCATACGAAGTCAATGAAAAAAACAATTGACTTCCTTAATAGCTATGGCCTCAAGACGAATGACTACCAAACAATAGAATTAGGATCTGCTATTACATCAAAACAGGTTACTAAAAACAATAAAACAGGTAAAATTATTTCTACTGATTGGCTAACTAGTCAATCAATAGAGATAGAAAGCTCAGACGTCGCCAATATTAATAAAGTACATCGAAAAATAAGTAAATTACTTGGTCAAGGGATAATGGTAAAGCCTAGCAGGCCCAAATTTACCTATACAAAACTTGCTGGGAAACGAATAGATATGCTTGCCAAAGCTACTAAGGATGCTCGCATTCGTGCAGAAGCAATTGTCCGTGAGACAGGCTCAACACTTGGCAGTGTTAAGAGGGTAAATACTGGTGTTTTTCAAATCACAGTGCCTAATTCAACACGCGTTAGCAGTTGGGGCTCTTATGATACAAGCACAATCAAAAAAGACATCACTGCCGTTATGGGTGTCACTTTTGCGGTCAAATAAAAATCCCTTGACTATGTTAACCTCCATAGCGAAAAGCTATGTGATTAGAGCATTCAGCATGGCGGAGTTTCACTTAATAATAAAAACAACCGCTGGTTCTCAATTGACCGAATTAGCCAAATAAAATCTACTTCAAGGTAAATCTGGGAGGGGAGCAATAGCCCAAAAATCACAATGCCAGTAAAAAGTAGAACTTATAGCAACTCTTTATAGTCATATTGGAACCATAAGTAATCAGCTGCTTTTGGTAAACCAAATTCGGTTTATAGAGGGAGTAACAAGCATTTCATGAGTTATAAGGATCAGCATTTGTTGAAGAATCTAAGCTCGAGAGTCAGCAAAAATCAAAACTCGTCTCAAAAGTTTTGAACAAGAATAGCTATTTCTTTTTACTCAAAAGTTCTTTCCCTTTACTTATGTCAACTACATCTCCAATAAGTTCTTCACTCACTTGCCATAGCTCTTCTCTTTCATTGCTATTTAAAGCTAATGGTGCTATACGACAAAGCTTCGGATAACCTCTGAAATTGAACCTAGGTCCATATTGCTCTCCAGTTTTTGCAGTTGGTTCAGTTGCGGCAAGAAGTTGAGGGAGAGCTCCCATCCGAGAACTCTGAAACATCGGATCCATTAATTTATAGGCTAAGG
The DNA here is from genome assembly GCF_000760215.1 of Prochlorococcus sp. MIT 0603. Taxonomy (NCBI): domain Bacteria; kingdom Bacillati; phylum Cyanobacteriota; class Cyanophyceae; order Synechococcales; family Prochlorococcaceae; genus Prochlorococcus; species Prochlorococcus sp. MIT 0603. Next base: position 71,422 of record NZ_JNAW01000004.1, read on the forward strand.
CCTCTTGCCAAGATCCATTGAGTTTTACTGATGTAGATTGCAAGTTCGTTCTAGCTAAGCCCGGATGGGCAGACAACGAGGCAATATCTAAATTTGATTGCTGTAATCTATTACTCAGCTCTAAAGCAAACATAACATTCGCAAGCTTGCTTTGAGAGTACGAAGACCATCGATCATATTCTCCCCTTCCTTGAAGATCATCCAACTTAATTTTGCCCATATATTGAGCTCCAGAAGAAACAGTTACAACACGTCCCCCTTGCTGTTTAGCAATTAGTGGCAGCAACTTAAGAGTCAAAGCCATATGACTAAGATGATTGACTGCAAATTGGAGTTCAATCCCTTGTTTGCTATATGTTTCAGGAGGAGCCATTACACCAGCATTATTAATCAAAAGATCTAATTTTTTATATTTGACAGCAATTTTATCTAGTGCTTTATTTACTTTTTCTAAGTCAGCAAGATCTATCTCTAGTACATCAATTTTCCCACAATTAGTTTCATCAAGAAGTTTCTGTCGTGATCTCTCTGCTTTCTCTAATGTTCGACAAGCAAGGATTACAGTTGCACCCTTTTCAAGTAAAGCTTGTGATGTATCGAAGCCTAAACCACTATTTGCACCAGTTACAAAAGCTGTTCGGCCTTCTTGACTAGGAATTGAATTGATAGACCAAGCCATTTAATTTTCGTTAAAAGTATGAATATTAAAGTTATTCATTATCTAAACATGAAACAAGAAGATAAAAAGTTGAAGCGTTAACTGCAGTGAGCAATGCAAGCGCAGCTAGTACAGCAATTAATAAGCATTTCATGAATAATAACGATCTGCCATTTCTTGCAGCATCTTGTGGATGTGTTCGTTTTGAGCGTTGGTTTGTTCTTTTAGTTTCTCGCATGCACCTTTAACTTGCATCCATACCGCTTCCATCACCTCACGTTCTTCTGCAGTTGGTTTCCACTTAGAAGTTTCCATATGAGAGGATCGCTTAATGGATAACTATTGGTCTAACAAGGTCAGATTTCCTCATAATGAGATCGACGATTCCGTATTGCTGTAAAGCAGAAAATTTCATTAATTCAGCTTTGAATTTTTGATCTTTATTAGCAAAGTAACTAATCAGCAGTCCAAACTGACTGATCAAAGCTGGTCATATCAACATTATGAGTAGCGATCCAATCACCATTAGCTGCAAGGAACTTATCTAAATCCCCTTCCTGATGCTGATGAATAACAATCACCTCCTGAGGGTCTTCTTTATTAACACCTCTATATAACGGGTTGATGCCATGCTCTGCATGCCTTCTATTCGCTTCATCACTGTCAAAAATGGCTGACCATTCAGAAAAAGTTCCATTGAGTTTGAAGGTTACGACAGTGGTTTCCAATGACATCAAAAAAGTGCAATTGAAGTTAGCGTGACAGACTTTGAAGAATATTTCTGTGCCAGCGAACATCTCTTCAGGCTCCCCTGACAAAAGCATTTCTCAAAACTAATAGCAATAAGTTCAGGATAAGAAAAACAAGACAAGGAGGCTTCCTGCACAGGTTCCTTCAAATAGTATTAACACACTACAATTCACCCAAATCAAATGATATGACAGGCATTAACTATTCACTAATAAAAAGTGAGCCTGATTTCATACCAAGGGATTAGAAGGGATTCGAAAATCCTGTTCAAACTCTCTTCAAACTTTTAGCCAAACTCATTCAAGGTTGGTTAGAGAATTAGAATGAATTCTGGAAATATTTGCTCCAACTGCATTGAGCTTTTCCGCGAAATCTTCATAACCTCTATCGAGGTGCATCAAACCATGGATAACGCTTGTTCCATTTGCAGCAAGGCTTGCCAAGACCATTGCAGCACAAGATCTTAAGTCCCCTCCCGTAATAGAAGTTGCCTTTAAATTGTTGCTACCAATAACAAAGGCAGTATTGCCTTCTAGGAGAATCTTTGCTCCCATTCTCTGTAATTCACCAACATGCTGCATTCTATTTTCAAAAACAGTTTCTTGGATTTTTGATCTTCCGTTAACCGTAGTCATCAGAGACATAAAGGGAGCTTGTAGATCCGTGGGGAATCCTGGGAATGGACTTGTTATTAGATCGACTGCTTGAAGATTTTTTCTTGAAATGATGCTTAGAGTTTCACCTGAGTATTCGATTAAACAGCCACATTCTTGTAGCTTTAAAATGACTGCTCCTAAGTGCTCTGGAATAACGGGAGAAATAGTTAAAGAAGAACGTGTAATCGCAGCTGCGACAAGAAATGTGCCAGCCTCAATACGATCTGGCATGACCGTATAGCTACACCCATTGAGATGATCAACTCCTTCAATAGTGATCTGAGAAGTTCCTGCACCTTGAATCTTGGCACCCATCTTGTTCAACATAGTTACGAGATCATTAATCTCAGGTTCTTGTGCGGCGTTCTCGAGAATTGTCGTTCCCTGAGCAAGAGTCGCTGCCATCAAAATAGTTGCAGTTGCTCCAACACTTTTACAATTGAATTTGACAAGTGCACCGGTTAATCGTTTTCGAGGACTAATCACCTTTGCAGCAACATAATCATTCTCAATTTCCACTCTTGCTCCTAAGGCTCTCAATCCTTGGATATGCTCATCAATAGGTCTTGCACCTATTCTGCAACCACCAGGCAATGGAATTTTGACTTCTCCAAATCTCGCAAGGAGAGGACCTATACAGAAGAAACTTGCTCTAAGCGAATGAAAAGCTTCGCAAGACAAATCATTTGAGGGAAGACTTAGTCGACTGGTCATTAGCTCTAATTGATTCTTATTGCGTCTCAGCTCTACACCCATAGAGACTAATAGCTTAGACATCGCACCAACATCAGCAAGTAGAGGGACATTAGAGAGAGAAACAGACCTATCTACAAGTAACGCTGCAGCCATAAGGAGCAACGCAGAATTCTTTGCACCACTAACTCTTATATGACCAGATAAGCTTTGACTTCCTAGAACTTGCAAGCACTTACTAGATAGATGATCTTGATCGAGAGTCAAATTATTTTCAGTTTTAGGAATACTCATACAAAGGGAGGTTAAAAATAATTTTCTTGATTCAAGTTAGAGCAGTATCTTTTTTGGGAAGGCAGATCACCTGCTTCCCAACAGTCTGCAACTAAAGCAGCTTTAGTTGCAGCACAATCCTCGTGACTCGTGGTGGCTCTATAGCCAGAAGTTCCTAGATAGAGGCCAATGCGATATGGAGTAACACAGTTATTTGATACCTCTATTAATGGTTGTTCAATAAATGAAAAAGGCGCAAAGATGGAGAGCATTGCAATAAATGATTTACAGTTCATCCCTAAACTTCAGGACTCTTCAATAAAACAGATAAATCTTTAGGTGGAATCACCTCGCGCAATTGACCATGAACTTTTTCACAACAAGTATCTCTTCTTAAGAAAGGCTCATCACTTCTAACTTCAATGGAACATTCCCTTTTACTTTTATCACTCCAAGAAATTAAGACATTTACCTTGGATTTGTAATCATCATCTACGCTTTTACACTCTGCAAAGATTTGAGCAGGGGTACTGAATTCATTTGAAACATCCAATCCAACATTCGCAAGCGCCTGGGTGAAACTGCTAAACAAGCAATCACCATCAACTTCAGATAGATATTGGAAAAAAGCCATAACACAAGCGAATAAATCGCAGAAGATAGTGCCCCATCACCAGCCTGCTATCGCTTCAAGAGAGAAGCGCTTGCTTTAATAATATGCCTTAGTATACCCATCAATGGGTATACTCTGTACTCATATACTATCACCCCTGAAAAAGGGGAGGAGTGGCGCTTAACATTTTCATAAGGGCTTGGCGGATTGTTCGATTGCTGTCTATTGTTTATTTAGTCTTCCTAAGCGTTGTTGAATGTATTAATTGTCGAAGATGATCTCATTCTCTTGGATTTTTTAAGCCAAGAGCTATCTAGTCAGATCAATCCCCTAGGGGGGGTAGTCAGAAAGGCTTCTTGCCTTTTTGATGCACGTAAATTAATTTCCCAAAGCTCTCCTGACTGGATTCTGGTCGACTTACTCCTTCCAGACGGATCAGGTATTGAATTGGCGGAAGAGTTCGTTCAAATTAAATCCAACGCTAAAGTTTTAATACTTACTGCACAAGCTGATCAATATGCAATACCTGCAACTCTTTTGAAAAGCGTACATGCATTGATTAATAAGGCTGATGGTTTAGCACCATTAAGAGAGGCAGTTTGGGAGATATGTAGAGAATTTGACACCACTTTCCCTGACTTAAATAGTCTTACGCCAAGACAATTGGAATTTCTTCACCTTATTGGAGAAGGACTCGATACTGCGCAAATTGCCAAGAAATTAGATGTTAGTTTCTCTACCGCTCAGACACATAGACGACAAATTACACGAAAATTAGGAATTAAAGGTTCTGCCTTGGTAACGCTTTCAAGGAACCTACCTAAGGTTTCGTAAAATGCTGATCAATTATAAATTGAAAAAATTTGTTGGTTTAATTTCTATTAATTTACTTGCAATATCAGGATATTTTTTACTTGCATTATTGGCTAAAGAAGCTTTTGCTTGGCAATCGACAGCTATAACCTTATGGCCAGCTTCTGGATTAGCTAATGCATTATTGATATCTCATGGTTGGATAGTCCTGCCTGGTTTAGCAATTGGCAATTTTCTTGGAACAGCTTTTGATCCCAATGCAGGTTTTTCTTTTCAACCATTTATGCTACCGGTGGCTATTGCAGCTTCAGCCCAAGCAGGGTTTGTTCGATGGATGCTAATCCGCAAGAATCTTTTAAATGACCCTTTAACAAGAATTTCTAGACTAACAACCTTTCTCTTAATTATTGGGCCTTTAGGGAATTGGCCAGCAGCAGCAACATTTTTGTTCTATCGAATTGCTAATTCAAGCAATTTGAAAATCACTAATTTTGCATTACTTGATTCAAGTTACGTTAATGGCGCGTTCTTCTGGTGGCTTGGAGACTCTCTTGGCTCCTTGCTGTTAGTGCCTTTGCTTCTTTTGCTATTGCCATTCAGAAGACCCATATGGCTAGAACGACGAACTTATCTGCTTAGACCACTTTTAGCAATGATTGCATTGCTAATTACGGGATCATTCATAGAAAGAATCCTATTAGAGCGCATTGATATAACACCTCAAATGTTAGAGCCCCTTCAAGGCTTAAGACTTTTATCTACCTTTGCTTGGATTGTTGTTGCTCTTGGTGTTTTGGGATTGATTTTACAAATCTCTGGCAAATATCTAGAGCAAGAAAAACTTTTGAGTCGCTCTCGATTAGCCGGAGATGCAGCAGGAGCAGTGATCCATGAAATTGGACAACCATTAATTCGATTAAGATTAAGGCTTGAAAGAATTGTTACTTCCTTGGAAAAAAATATAAATGCACCGTCAGATTTTTCATCTTCTTATTCAGAACTGAAGAGTCAAGCGGAGCAAAGCCTAGATGAATTAAATTCTGTAGTTTTAAATACTCGATCCATTCAAGATTTAACTTTGGCAGGAATCAGGGATTCAAATTCAGCAGATTTAAAAGATGCGATAGCAACATCATCTACACAACTGCGGCAAGAGTTAGATCGTTTAGATCAAGACTTAAATATCTCCATAGAAAATGAATTGCCTCAGGTGAGTGCTGGACAGATTCAATTGCAAGCAGCTATTAGGAATCTCCTCTCCAATGCAATTAAAGCTGCTGGCGAGAATGGTGTCATTCGTATATATGTTAGATATTTCTCTAACTATGTATACTGTGAGATTGAGGATTCAGGCAGTGGATTCGATCCTCTTTGTGTTCCTGATGGGAAGAAAAGGTTTAAGTCTCATTCAAATGGAATGGGTCTTGGCTTAATGATTGTCCGAAGAGTTATAGACGATAATGGCGGAAAGATTCAATTTACTAATTCACAAGAACTTGGAGGCGCAAAAGTAAAAATTTGGCTAAAACCAAATTAGACGTAGGACTTCTTAATGGAAAGCTATGCAGATATGATCGTAATGGTTTATCGAGATGAGTATTATAACCCTGAAACAGAGGACAAGGAGATTACAGAACTCATCACTTGCAAGCCTCGCAATGGTCTAGATGATACTGTGAAACTCCTATTTGAACCGCAGCACACAAGGTTCAGGCATTTGGCAGCTTAGAAAAATGGAAATCAACAAAGCCTCAGGTTGGGAAGTTGTCCTTGCAGCTGTTAAAAAATATCGTTTCAGTTACGATTTGCAAGATTCCACTCTTCATAGCGAATGAATCCCTTTCTAGCGCTTATCGTTCCTCTATTAATTCTTGGGTTCATCTACATTCTGATCATCAACAACAAAGGTCTTCCTACTTGGATGGAACGACTATCTAATAACAGTGCGGCTATATGGACTTATGGAATCATTGCGATAACTGTTCTATCAATCCTGAAGTACTGGAGCAATAGTTAAATGACTCTTAGTCATCATAGACAACACAAAATTTATATTGCTGCAACTATGGGATATGGTCTTGGTTCAGAAGATCCAGAAGAAGTTGCTTATTACGAAAAAGTCAAGGGAGCGATGAAAAAAGGTAGAGAAACGGGGAACATGGGAATAATAAGAACCGATTGAATAAATGATCGACCTCAAACGCAATGGTAAAAAAGAACCTGTAAAAGCAACTGGGGTACGTAGTAGAGAATCGTCTTCTTACACCCCTAATCAAAAAGAAGATTTCAAGATTAGTAGAGGTCGTTTCTCTAATTTCCTCACCTGTCAAAGATGTTTCTATCTAGATCGAGTAATGGGTCTTGATCCTCCTGGGACTCCAGGTTGGACTCTGAATGAAACAACTGACTTACTACTAAAAAAAGAGTTTGATGAGTGCCGAGAAACCCATACAGCACACCGTTTATTTGCTCCTAATGGATTGAGTCATGTTATCCCATTTGATCACCCGGAAATGGATAACTGGAGGGACTCTCTTCACTATGGTTTGATGCTCAGATATAAAACCTCAAGTATTATTTTGACGGGAGGTGTTGATGATATTTGGCAGAATACAAACACTCAGCAATTGATAATTGTTGACTACAAATCTCAAGCAAAGAATGCTCGAGTGGATAAACAAGATTACTTAGATGATCCATACCATGAGGGATATAAAATCCAAATGGACTTCTATGCCTACCTTTTATCGGGGATGGGTTTTGATGTTCATCCAACGTCTTACTTCTTAGTGTGCAATGCCAAGAGAGATGAAGATGGATTCCATAAAACAATGAACTTTGACGAGTATCTAGTTCCTTACAAGTGGAATAGCAATTGGATAGAAAGCAAAGTTGATGAGATGATTACTCTGATGAACCAATACGAAATCCCAGAAGCTAATGCATGCTGTAAGAACTGTGCATATTCAGATCAGTACGCAAAAGCAGTTCATCCAGAAGGACTTAAACGAGGTCAAAGTATTCAAAGAAGTTTATTTTATTGATTTAAGAGATAATACAAATATCAAAAAATCACTTGACTGAGATCTCTCATACGCTTATTCAAACTTCCACTTCTAGCGCCACAGCACAGTCATACCATACCAAAAAAGAAATTAATTACTGGCGAATAAACAGTTAGATTTAAAATATAAACAAGGATTAGAAGCCATTAAAGAAATCCATTCACACATTTTTCATAGGAAAGTTTTAGGCATAGCTCTGTCAATGAATGCTTAACATTAATAATCTATCTTTGATTGTCTTATTCTCTTTAATTCACCTCGTTTCTTCTTTGACTCAACTCTCTTGTTTTGAGATGAACGTGTTGGAATCGTCTTCCTTCTCTTCTTTGGAGGTGACTTTAAGAGCTCTCGTATAATTGAAGCAAGTCTAGTTAAAGCTAATTGTCTATTTTGATATTGGGTTCTCTTATCCTGAACGGCTATGCAAATACAACCATTGATGAGTTTAATCTTATCTTGAGTTGACATTCTATGCTTCTGGTATGGAGTTAAAGTTCTTGATTCAGATATGTTAAAGACAATCTCAACGCGACTGTCTGTCTTATTTACGTTCTGTCCACCTGCTCCTGATGATCTTGAGAATCGCCACTCTATTTCGTTAGCTGGTATTTCTAGTTTATAGTTAATCTTTAGATTCATTTTTCTTTTCTAATTTGCTACTAACTAATTCTCAAATAAATACCATTCCGACGCCCAGTATTGTCGTTGCAGTTAATACATAAGTTTTCCAATTAATCTCCTCTCCCTCCATTCTTGCTAAGAAAAGTGCCATTACAGGAGAAGTACTTAAAAGTGTCCAACCTAATCCAATAGGCAATAATTTAAAGACATTTTGCTGTAACAAAATTCCTATATTTGTCCCCAAAAATGTTGCAAATAAAAGACTAAGCTTATTTTCCAAAGAAATCTTTCTAACTGAATAAATCAATTGTTTCCTTAGGAAAGGAAGGAAAGCAAAAATGCTTCCAAGCAATCGGATTTCTGTAGTTTGGAATGGGTTTAAATCAGAGTTTATGAGGACAATTCTTGACAAGGCTGCTGCTATCACAGCACATAATACTGAAAGAATAGCAAATATAAAGCCTTCTTTTATATCTTTATTTGATGTTATATTTTGAGTATTTATAGTTTTCTGAAAAGCTACTCCTAGCAAAGAAATACTTACTATAAAAACTCCTGACCATACCTTAATAGGAAGTATCTCTTTCAGAAAAATTGCCCCTAAAACGGTTGCAATAATGGGAGATAAAGCTTCAACAGTAAGAGTACGACGTGTACCTAATTTTTTCAAAGATATTATATAAAAAGTATCACCTACAGAAATTCCTATAATTCCACTTAAAAAAAGAATAAAAATATCTTTAAAACTAGATTGAAAGTCAAAAGTCAAGATGACCGGTAAGAATATAATAAAAGCAATTATATTTTTCGTTATATTTATTTGTGCAGCAGAAAAGTATTTAGTCTGCTGTCTCCATAAGTAACAAGCATATGTCCAAGAGCTAGCAGCTCCTAACGCAGAAATAATCCCAAACAAAACTTACTTATCTGACTCGTCTACTTGCTCTGTCTTCTCTTGATTTGCTTTGTCCTTCGAATAAGGGCAATCACCATCACCTCCCCAGCCCCAAGCAAGTACAGGAGCAGAAATCATTAAAAGAGCAAATAATACTGGAAGATTTTTTTTCACTACAGGTTCGAAATAGGTTGATCATAAAGCCTTTCTAAAATATAGCAAAATATACTTATAACTATTAGGCCCAGATCCATTCTCTCTTACCAAGGTAAGTCGTCTTCATCAATAGGACTTTCTTCATAAGTTGTTTAAGTTCCTTAAGTCTAATCAATTATTTTTCTTTGAATAAAATTTCATATTAGATTAGAGTTGGAAGATCCCTTTATTAGCAAGGCTTGTAGCAATGAAGAGAAGGGGTCTGCAATCCAATTCCAATAACGCGTGAAGGGAACCTGCATCCAACCCCTCACTCCCTAAACATTACTCCTGATTTTGGCGCTGTATATTGACTGAAAGATCTTTTGATCGTGTCTATCTTTGTTTATCAATGTTGAGAAGGCATTGCGAATCACTAACCCCAACTACTCGCTAGTAAAAAGAAAGCCTGCTCTCATGCTAGCTTCGACAAGCAATTAAGGGCGGTCCATTAAAACTTTATATACTAAAAATATAAACATCAAGAAGGGCAAAATGACCATTAATAAATTGGCAGTAAAAATATTAACAGTGGCCAGCTCAGGTCTTTTCTTACTGATCATTGCTAAATCAATTACTGCCAAACCAACCTTTCTAACAAACCTGTCAAATCGCAGACTTCAAAATTCAATCGAATCACTACGACAAGAGATGGATATCCCTGGCGCCTCAATCGCAGTAATTGATAACGGGGAGATATCCTGGGCAAAGGGTTTCGGGATAGCCGATAAAATCACTCAACGTGAGGTAACAACGTCTACCTTGTTTACCGCTAATTCAATCACCAAAGTACAAACATCTCTAGCCGTAGTAAAACTACTAGCTGATAAAGGAATCGCGTTAGATGAACCAGTAAACCGTTATCTTAAAAGCTGGAAAATCCCAGAGAATCAATTCACAGCAAAAGTGCCAGTTACTTTTAGGATGCTACTGAATCATACTGCAGCACTTACCTCACCTTATCCAGACGGTTGCTGTGGTCCTAAAGAAATTTTGCCGACGGTAAAGCAGTTTTTAAATGGTAAACCGCCTGCAACGAATCCCCCAGTAACGGTAACCAACGTACCAGGCAAAAAGTTTGCATACTGCAATGGCTGTTACTCAGTGCTTCAGCCTGCTATTGAAGACGTCGGCGACAAACCTTTCAAAAGATTGATGAACGAGTTGGTGATACAACCTGCAAAAATGATGAATAGTACTTTTGACGACGAGTTCTTCCTAGAAGACTCCTCAACAATAGCCATTCCTTACGACAGCGATGGCAGTGTGCATAAAAAAGCCCCAATGCGCAGCACTATCCTCTCCCCAGGTCTACTCTGGACAACAGCGACCGATCTAGCTCTCTTCAATTTAGCCTTCACCCGTGCACTCAAAGGAGAAGGTCCTCTAATTAATCAAAGACTAGCTGAAGCTTTAATTATTCCGAGTTCAACGCCGACACGTAGCCTAGGTTTTTTTATTGTTGACAAAAATGCTCAGGAAGATCCAAAGGGTGACTACATTTCTCACAGTGGATCAAATATTGGTTATCTCTCACTTTCTATCATCAGCAAAGACGGTAAGAAGGGTGCTGTAATTTTGATCAACAAAGGACCAAATCCTTTCACAACAACTGAAATACCTGAATATTCTTTTATCACAGACAGTTTGAAGTTGATCAGTAAATACAATCGTTGGGATTAGTAATCAAAACTTGGTTAAAATAGAATGAAGAAATGAGGGTGCGAATGTTAATCCATCCACACATCGCAATATCGCTGAGATCCCATGGCACCAAAGGAAATTAACTACTGGCCAATGAAGTGTGAGCGTCCTTCATGCCAATGGATCTCAGCTTTTGATCAAAATCCATTCGAACTTTATTCGAACTTTTAAAACGCCATTAATTGAGCATTGTGAAGTCGATTAGCCTTCTCTTTTCTGTAAACAGAGTTAGCATTCAAATCTGACTGGTCGTGATATTTACTTCCGTGAGCAGTTGCAATTAACTGAGCCTTGTGAATGCGCTCAGCTCTTTTAATTTTAGAGCGAATTAGTGGGAGAGTGTTCATGACGTTCCTCCGAAATGACAGCCCCGTTCCCTGCTGTCAAAGCATGCATCCCAGAAAAGGGACGAACGTTCTAAAACTGTAGCAACGGATACTAAATAAGCCTCTAAGCGAAGAGATAAGTGTAATATTATTGTAGCAACGGATACCGAATATTCTCTTGCTTAATTTAATGACTAAAACCAACTTATCTAAAGAAGGACTTCGAATAGGGTACAGATTAGTCCCAAGTTGACAGATCTGTATTCCCTGATGATCTTTGCATCCAAAAAATCTTCCAAGTTCCATCTACCTTTTTGAAAATCATTGAATAACTAGATAAATCATTGTTTTGCTCGCCTTTATAACTAAATGCTTCTTTCAAAGTAAAAGCAGAGAAGCCCCAGTCTGAATTTGCTTCTAAACGATGAATCTTGACTAGTTCAGAAAGCTCAACAACCAAGTCTGCGTTGTTATACATTCCAATAAGACCTTCTGCCGTAATAGGGTTACCACTTGGTCTAATAGCTAAGAAATCTTCTGTGACATTAGAGGTCAAAAAAGACTTGTTTTCAGCTCTATTTGCAAAACCTGTAATAAGAGCTTGTATCTGTTGAGAATCTGAGGGCAATGTTTTAAAAAATGTTTGCTTAAAGGATCTCACACAAGAGAGAAGCTGCCTATATCGTTTGATTTTTTTGAGCAAAAGCTCACGGCAAACGTCTTAATTTGATTAAATTACAACCCTCGTTATCTAATCATCATCTAAGCCTTGGAGTGAATGGGATATTTCTTAATGAGTTACTCCACCATCCAAAATCGTGATATTGGTATCACTGGAATTAGCCCAACGCAACTTGCTCAATTCTTGATATTCAGCACTGTTATAAGCGTCAATTGCAGCTTTTTTGGATGGGAACTCGATAATCACTGCTAATTTTCCACCTTGTCCTTCTACAGTTTTTGACTCCATATCTTTAGCAAAGACTGCTCCTCCTAATGATTCAACCCAGGGTTGAAATGCTTCAACATATTCAGCAAATGCTGGATTAGTAACGGTTGTTGTGACAATCCAAAAACCCTTGGCCATCAGAAAAAAATCAATTCAAAACAGCTTTACATACTCCTTGCAATTTGAAAATGTACGTCAGAAAATCAAATACAAAAGTCACTCGGTACGAAATCGAAGTTACAGCTCCTGAAACCTTTACAGCGAAGAGAATTGCATCAAAAGAGAGGGGTGCCTCTTGTATCCTGACTTTTAAACTTTTAGATAAAAATACGACTATATTAATTTATTTTGAACGCATAGTTATTTGGTGGGTTTGAGTACCCCAAAAAAGCCTCATACTAGCAACAATTTTTGCTAAGATCCCTTGGTATGACTAAAGAAATTAACTACTGGCTAATGAAGAGTGAGCCTGCTTTTATACCAAGGGATCTTAAGGATTAAGAAAATCCTGTTCAAACTCTGTTCAAACTTTTCCTATCTCAATGAGACTCAAATATTGCCTCTGCGATGGGTCACACAATTGAAGTTCAATTAGAAAATTGTGCAAGATTTATTCCTGATGGAACAGCTGATCTTTACGCCAAGAGAAATAAATCTGCTAAAGCCCTGTTTGAGCAGGGCTTTTTTCTGTGCAATCAAACCCTATGCGACTACTTTCTTAGCCGTGTCTTTAATTGCATCAACAGCTTTATCAACTGTTTCTTTAACAGGGTTACTTGCAGATGGAGCCAGAGCTTTCAACTCACTCTTAAGAGATTTCTCTCGCTCAAGCAAATGTGTTCTCTGCTTCTCATAAGCATCCTCTAATCGTTTTCGTTGATCAACTACTGAATCAAGCTCCTCTTGATGGTGTTGAACTTTTAATTGAGCCATCTCGCTATCAGAGATGACATAAACAGGACGATAGAAAGAAGGAGCAAGAGAGAAACGAGTAACTGAATACATCACTACGAATGCGAACAACAAATTCACTATGCGCCAAGTAGTTGTTTTTGATGGTGATATAAACCGTAGAAAATGATGCGGTATCTACACCGAACTTCGGTCTCTACGACACAACCCCCCAGTAATAACCGAAGCAAGAGATAAGCAATCACCTATGTATACAGGGAGAAAGAGTCGAGCTGAACGTTAAACGCAGCCAAAGAAAGCTGATAGAAAGAGTCGAGCTGAACGTTAAACGCAGCCAAAGAAAGCTGATAGGAAGAATAATCTATTCACTCTACCGGTTTTTCTGAAATTAGAGTCATTCAAACATATAGGGCTAATTTAAAGTAGGCATAATAAAGAGTAACTTCAGCATCTCTACTAATGAGAGACAAGAATACACTCAGGAGATAATTAAGACAATATTAAATAGACGTATAAATAGGTATAAACCCTCTTGAGCAAATGATTTAACCGTCATATATAGTCTTAGCAATCAACAAGGAGGATTATGAAGCTGGTATCACCTTTCACCATCCTTAACGGCGCAGTAAGTGACGTCTGGAGGATGCACGATTTCAATTACAATTTGCCAAAACCAGAAGCAGATAAAATTTTTAAGTGGGAAGCAGAATGCCTTAGCAATCCAACAAAAGCCAACTGCAAGTTGTATGAAGTGTAAACAAGATTATTTGTAAATATCTTGGGAACTTACATACAGAGGCTCTCCATACTCTTTCAGGGCAAACACTAACAACCGATGCACCTATAGATCACGAGGGAGAAAGTAAGAGTTTCGCACCCACTGATTTAGTCGCAACTGCGTTGGGAACGTGTTTTCTGACAGTTATGGGTATTTCAGCTAAAAGAGAAGGTTGGGATATAGGAGAGATAACAGCAGAGGTTAATAAAAAGATGACTCTAAAAGGACCCAGGGCAATTGAATCAATTTCTATTCAACTTTTCATGCCTATTGATTTATCGATAGAGAGGTTAAAAGTTCTTCAGAAAGCAACTGAAGATTGCCCGGTACTAAGAAGCCTGAAAAGCTCATTAAAGCTCACAGTCCATTGGATCACTAATAAAAGGAGGTATTAAAATGCATCTTGAATTCACCCCTATTCAAATTTTCAGAGAAACACCTCAGGTTACTTTCTTCGATGCAGGAGTAAGAGCATCGAATGGTTGCGATGTCGTTATGCATCGAGGAAGTGCGACATCTCCTCCTAATGACGAGGAATTTGAACAGTATTATGTACACCAGTTTCAAGTTGATCATAACTTAGTTATCGAAGGCAAAAGAACATTCACTTTGCTAAATCCTTCATGGGATGAACCTCATCATGTGATTTTTCTAAGGCGAGAGATGGGAGCACTGCAAATTCCTATAGGGACTTATCACAGATCAGTTTCAGGGAAAGAAGGAAGTATTGTTATCAATCAATCAATAAGAAAACAGGGCTTTGACCCTAACAAAGAGTTTATTCCTGTAAGCCTGCGAGAAAGAAAAGATTTGAGAGAGGCAAAAGCTACAGAACCTATTTTTTGGGTATACGAAAACAAGAGAATAAAAAGAATTGAGCTAAATCCATTACAACTAGAAGGCTCGCAACAATTCTAATAATGTTTCTATCTGAGCCAAATGAAGCATGCAGTTATCTCCTGCCTACATGCCAACCATCAAGCATAGCTTTATAATGAATCGTTAAAATAGATTGGTATAATAATTAGGATTATCTGGTTAGCTGTACTTCTACAAATTTAAAAAAATGCCAAAGTTTAGAGTGGTCATTTGGAAAACCCAAACAGACCCATCATTACCTCGGTACGAAACCGAAGTTACGGCTCCTGAAACCTTTACCGCGAAGAGAATTGCAGCAACAAGAGAGGGTTGCCTTGAATCTGAGTGCACACCTTTTCTAATAAACGAACCTCAATCAACATCATCTTCAGGCGGTTCTTCTACAGTCTCTGGCTCTGGCTTCAAGCCTGATCCTAATCTCATACCTAATCTAATCAATTTTGTTCAAATAGTTTTACCCTATTTAAAGTACCTTTATATAATTAATGCTATTGGAGAAGAGCAAGAAGAAAGAAAAGCCAATTTAAGAGACAATGAAAGAAGTCTTATAAAAAAACGAAAATTTTGGGTTTTTGGTGTAATTATTTTCATTTTTTCACTGATCACAGTTTTACCACTAATTCCACTATTAATTATTCATCTAGGCTATTTTTTCGGCATAAGAAAATTCTATGTTAAAACGGGAAATAAATTATTGTTAGTTTCTCTTGTTGAAAAATTTAATCGATAAATTCTGTTCGAACCTTGTTAGAACTTTTCTTCAGTTTTTAAAAGTGCCTTAGGCAGGCATAATCTCTAGATTGAGGCAACCCGCATAAGAAATATTTCCATCTAGTCCAAGCTTGAGGGACAGATATCTTTTTATTAGCTCGTATATGTGGCAATAGCGTCAAGACAATCATGGATACCTACGAAAGGATCGACATACGTAAGAGAACAAAAGAAATTACTGATATTGAGTACGGAAAGAAGACAAGCAATACAGCAGTTGTGCAGCTATATACTGATTAAATTAAGTAGTCTCATCTTCCTCAAAGAAAGAGCTGTAAAGTATCTTTCCCATAATTCTTTGTCTCTCTAAATTATATTCGGCCTCAAGTTTTTTTAATCGTTCATCCACTTCTTCCTCTACCCAAAGCTCAATAGTATCAAATGGTTCTGTCAAACAATAAGCCCAAAGCCAGATAAACTGTTCAACCATCTCTACTTTGCATTCATTCAAGTTCCCCTTTCCGTCTCTCAAGCAAGCCTCGTAATCATTCCAAACTTCTTCTTTGTCAGACTTATTGCGTTCAATAATCTCATCTTTCCACTTGTCCCAAAAAAGAAGTTTTTCGTCACTTCCACGTAGCGTAAAAGCTGCTTCCAGATGAGCAATTTCTTTTTCTTTATCACTTTTAAGGAAACGGTGTTCACTTTCAAAACCTACATTTCCGACTGAGCTCGGACCAGAAATATTAATCTCTTCCAACTCATGAAAAGTGTAAGTAGCAATAATTTCTTCATAGGCCGATTCGAATCTATTCATGAAGCCCTTTCTCTTACTGTCTTATTTAGCAAATGAATGTCCTTAAAAACATATGACTTAAGAAACCTATTCATTCTAAAGGAAGTGATCAAGTGGACACCTTAAAGGAGAAGCTAACCACCCCTTTATAAAGGGGGAGGGGAAAAGTTAACCACGCCTCTATAAAGGGAGAAGAGAGCGCTAACGGGGACTCTATACAAGGGGAGAATAAGCAACCACGCCTGTATACAGGAGGAGGAGAAGAGTAAACCACCCCTCTATACACGGAGAAGGGAGAGGTAATGGGGACTTTATACAGGGGAGGATAAGCAACCACCCCTGTATAAAGGAGGAGGGAAAAGCTAACCACCCCTGTATAAAGGAGGAGGAAAACCCATTCCACAAATACATAGTCAGAGCAATGGACCTGCCAAGTGGCCCCCTATACAGGCAGAAGGAAGACAAACATACCTACAACAATTTCCTTTACTGATGTTCGGGTGAGCGCAGCGAACGAACATCACGAAAGCACCGTCTGTATCTCCCAAACACACAAACCCCAACACTCAATATCTAAAGGTTCAACCCTGATGATTCTGCTGTCCCCTCATAGGACATTCCGCATCATCCTTGTTGAGACTGTATGGATAGATAGATAGTTAATTAATTCACAATCACTATTACCTATGACTAAAACCAACTTATCTAAAGAAGAACTTCAAAGACGTAAGGAGTTAAGAGACAGACTTCTGGAAGCAATCGATAGGAGTCAGGATGAAAATAAGACTATTTTTAATCCTTGGGATAAGAGGATTAATTACTTGGACTATTAGGACTGATTAGTCTCGGGTATAGGCAAACCTAATTGCTCTTGTCTATCCATTCTTTACCCCTCCCCATTACACCTAGCTAATTACTTAAGAACTTTTTATTTCCTAGTTTTTGTTTAGCTTTCGAAAGATTCAACTTAATTGTAGATTCCTTAGGATTGAGCTTTCTAGCTTCATTATAATCATTAATTGCTCGTTCTAACTCATCTAATTCTTCATAACAACAGGCTCTATTATTATAATAAGAGAAATTATTATCTTCTAATTCAATTAATTTGTCGTAAAATTTAAGAGCTTTGTTAAATTCTCTTTTTAATTGATAAGATAAGCCTAAATTAAAGAGAACCTTATTATTTTGATAAAGCCTATTTAGGATTTGTAACGCACCATCTATATCGCCCGATTGTCTTTTCTTTATAGCCTCTTCCTCAAATTCTTTTAACCTAATTAAAAAATAATCGTAATCAGTAATTATTTCTGCATCTTTGGTTTTATGCATTGTTCTACCAGCTAAAGAGTAAAATATATTTACCCCACCAAATCCTGCCGATTTTTCAAAGATTCTGACCTTAAATTCTTTCTCATAAAATACATAAGATCCCTGATCAGTTAACACTTCAATTTGACTAATAGGAATTAAAGATATTGTTGCTCCATCAGTACAGTGATAATTCCCTTCATTATCTGGATATTCTCCATCTTCCTGAAAGCAAATGCTCGCAACATGAACTCCCGTTTCCATGGTAACAATCTCACCACATGAAAATTCTAAAGAAATATCCATAGATGGATGGAATGCTCGAGCGGCATCACCTAGATAGTAAAAACCAGGTGGGAAAATAATATCTAATTTTCTTTTCTTTTCTTTCTCAGCTTCTTTTCTTCTTTCTATCCATGATCTTTGTACATTAATTAGGTATGGAGATAGCTCCGCTCCAATAAAATAATCTGCCAAAGCTGTATCTGAAAGTTCCGCTAGATTTTCAGGAATTTCATTATCGAAAATCGTATTAATCTCAAAATCATAGCCATTCTCAATTAATTTATATTCCCATCCAATTGATTTGACTAAATCAATCGAATCCCCTTTTAGTATAAATTTAATATCACCAGTATTTAAGATCATCAACTCGTTTTCTGGATTCCTCATAACTTATCAAGTATTTGAATTACCCCTTGGACTGGACCTAGATCTTCACCTTTATGGGGAGCGTCTCTCTCTTTTGAAAGCTGGACGGACTTAAAAGATGGCCGATTTATCCCGTTAGTGCAACCCTGTAATTAGTCCTACTTGGATGAGTCCAAGACATGTCTCAAGAGCCTGAAAACAGCCAAAATGAAGCCTATTCAGAAGTCACAATCAGGCTTCCCGAGCGTATCGTCAGACGCTTTGATGAGCTCAAGGAAGAATGGGGTCTAGAGCGCAGAGGTGCAGTGCTGGAAAGGCTTCTCGAGGAAATCTTCCAAGAAGATAAAGATAATCCAAAGAGTTAACGTGGAATCTAGGCTTAAGTATTTCTTCCTCTAGCCAGGTCAATTTTTTATGGTTTAGATGACGGTCCAGCCAAAAATATTCAATGGATCAAAAGCAGGAGAAAAGCGAGAAGGAAGAAACTGAACAACCCAAGAACTCAGAACAAACCTCATCAACAGCAGAAATACTAACCTCGGTTTTTGACGAAATAGAAAGTCGTTCTAATGGTACTTCTGTAGCAGGTATTCCAATCAATTTCTACGACCTAGATGCAATGACTCAAGGTCTACAAAGAGGGTCTTTGATTGTTATTGCTGGTAGACCTGCCATGGGCAAAACATCCTTATGTCTAAACATCGCAAAAAATGTTGCCCAGTTACACGACTTACCTGTCTGCCTCTTTGGCCTTGAAATGAGTAAAGAGTGTTATACGTATCGTCTGCTTTCAATGGAAGTTGGAATTGAAACAGGAAGGCTTAGGACAGGAAGACTTCAACAAGACGAATGGTCAATCCTTGGAAAAGGTATTGACACTCTTGGTCAACTGCCCATTTTTATTAATGACAAAGCTGCAATCACTGTTGAAGAAATACGTGCCACATGCGAAAGAATCAAGAAAGAACAAGGCAATGGCGAACTTGGGTTAGTCGTTATTGATTATGTTCAACTTATGGATGGTCAGAGATACATGGAATGTCGAGATGCAGAGCTGGGAAGAATAGTGAGTGATCTTAAAAATATGGCCACACAATTAAATGTTCCACTCCTTCTCATGTCTCAACTTAGTCGTGACATTGAACATAGAGAAAATAAACGTCCCATGCTGTGTGATCTAAGAGAAACACAATCACTAGAAAGCGATGCAGATATGGTCGTAATGATTTATCGAGATGAATACTACAACGCTGAAACAGAAGACAAAGGCATTACAGAACTCATCACCTGCAAGCATCGCAATGGTCCCATTGGTACTGTGAAACTCCTATTTGAACCGCAGTACACACGGTTTAGGAACTTAGCTGCTTAGGAAAATGGAAATTAATAAAAACTCAAGTAGGGAAGAGGTTCTTGCTGCTGTTCAAGAAGATGGTTTAGCTCTTGAGTTTGCCTCTGATGAGTTAAAAGCTGACCGTGAAGTCGTACTTGAAGCCTGTAAGGATAACGGTAATGCCCTTAGATATGTCGAAAAGGATTTAAAGCAAGATCGTGAGATCGTCCTTGCAGCTGTTAAATCACAAAAGGGTGCTATCGAAATCGGCATTAAGGAAGTAGCAAAAGAAAGCCTCAAATCAAAGGGAGATTCGGTTGAATTCAACGCTGAAGATTTGAAGCGGAACATTACACATCAAGTCATGTTTGCAAATATGACTTCTCATGGTGGAGGATTTCTGGAATTTGCCTCTGATGAATTAAAGGCTGATCGTGAAATCGTACTTGAAGCTGTGAAGTCAAATGGTTGGATGCTTGAATTTGCCTCCGATGAGTTAAGAGCTGACCGTGAAGTCGTACTTGAAGCTGTGAAGTCAAATGTTTGGGCACTCCAATTTGCTGCTGACCACTTCAAGAGAGACCGTGAAGTAGTCATAGAGGCCTGGACATCTAATAACTTTAAATTTAGATTACATGATGGGAAACTCCAGTATGCAAACATATTTTTACTCGAAGTTACCGATGACCATTTCATGGAAGACCGTGAATTCGTACTTTCAATTATTCGTGCTGAAAGAGGCTCTCTAGAATTTGTCGCTGAACATTTAAAAGATGATCGTGAACTCGTACTTGCAGCAGTCAAGACAAGTCCTTTCGAACTCGAATTTGCCACTGAGGATTTAAAGAGCGATCGTGAAGTCGTACTTGAAGCTGTTAGATCACATGGTGGTGCACTCCAATTTGCTGCTGACCATTTGAAAGCTGACCGTGAAGTCGTTCTTGAAGCCTGCAAGGTGAATGGTAATGTCCTTAAATATGTCGCTGAGCATTTAAAAAGTGATCCTGAAATCGTAGTTGCAGCTGTTAAATCAACAAATGGTAATGCACTCATGTATGTTGATGAACGCTTCAAAACCGATCCAAAATTGATCAAAATATTGCACAAATATCTGAGCAGAGATAACGACTAACGCAAGGAGCAAGGAACTCCCCCCATACACCCTTCTTTTTGTTCTCTTATAGCAATCTAGAGATAGTCATATGCAACTGAATACTCTTTAAAGAAACACGCACCAGCTTGCAGTCACTCAATGGCAGAGCATTGTGTGGATAGGTTTTGAATATTGTGTGGATAGAAAAAATACGAAAAACTCAGATCTGTTGCCGTTACTGGATTTCTCAACAGAGCCTTCTTATTAGGAATAGAGATGGTTTTCTGTCAGTTGCGATCTGTTTTATTTATTAGAAGCTCTAACAATGATTTCTCTGATCTTTTGAAACATCTAGAAGGTAGATATGAAACTTTCATTTTCTATTGGATTTTACAAGTTTTTCAAAGCTAATTCCTTCTTGATCACAGTACTTATGTAAGAACTTTAATTCACGTAAGGCATGGACCTGAAAAGTAGCAAAAGCCCAAAATATTATCGTGACAATCCAGCTCCAAGAGAAGATGATAGGAATTAATCCAAGTATGAAATAGACCCAAATACTTACGAATGTACTCTTTTCTCTTTTCTTATTAGCTAAATAACGAGGCAAAGGGAAATTAGGAACGATGCCTTTAGCCTTGTTGTAAATGTATGAATTAGCAATTCCTATGTGACCAGCTGACCAAGTTCGCATGGTTTTTTGAAGATCAACAGGAGCTAGAGCCTCACAAGAAAAAAGAATATTTCGAAACTCCTCATCAGAAATATCTTTGATTTCATTAAGAGTAGCTTGTTTAGCTTGCTCAAAAATATGTTGGTTAATTCCCTTCTCATTTGGCAATCCTTCAATTCTTTTAAGGTCTATAAGTAAACGCCATGGTTCCAAAGATAGGTTGTCTTCTACCCAGCTATTATCTACTGGTTTACCATCTATTGCATTTTCTAGTCGCTTCTTAGCCTGAATCGTATACTCCTCAGGAGACGTTACTAAAAACTCTCGACCTGGATGATTACGAGATAGATAGTTTCTTAAGTCCTCGAAGTCTCTAAAGCCTAGTTCTCCTTTCTCAAAATGATTTCTAGATTCAGATCCCATGTATTTTGCATTAACACACATGCGCCAGATATTTGTTAATTCTTTTACATCATCTGAGGCTTTATACATTCGAGAATCCCATCCTTTTGCCCCCTCTTTTAGGGCATAAATAAAACCTGTATCAGTAAGACAAATAAAATCAGATTGGTTCAAATCATTTGGAATGTATGATGTTTTCCAGTATTCAGGAGCATTATCAAAGCTTTCTTTAGATATTGTTTTTATGATTGCCATACTATTCTTTCTCTTTCTTACAGAACAGGTTCCATTTTTTTAATTTTATCTTTCATAGTTTAGCTGACTATACTATTCCCCATTTTGTACATTTTTTGAATATTTGATTTAGGACCTATTTGTTTTTCTTCCAGCCATCGCTTTATCCAAGCTGCTTGTGCTTTTTCTAGTAAATCTGCAACGGCGACACGCTCTCTGGCTTCTTGCATCTTTTGACGTTCTAATTTCTCCTTAGCCGCTCTTCTATGTTTTTTGCAACTGGCTTCTAACTCCTCTAGTTCAACAAATAACTTATCTAAATAATTCATTCGGTAATTAAATCGTTCGATAGGGTCATCAATTTTTTCTGAAGCCTCATTCAAAGCTTTCGTTATTTCTTCAGCACTTGGTCGAAAATAGAGAGGTCTAGTCATCGCTATAAAGTTTCCCGTTTGTCTCTGTTGCAAATCTAGAGAATCGCCAGGCTCTTGCTTCTCCTTTACATACATCAACATCAAACCGTTGCATTACTGACCATGTTCGACGTTGATGGGTCCCTGCTCTAACCGACACATTGCAATCATTCTCATAGTCAGCCATATAGCTGGGATTTACACCTGTACCTTCAAGTCGTTTCTTGAGACGCTTATCGTACTTATGAATAACAAGAGTGATTGCCTTAGATTCGAGTTCTTTAGCTTGCTTTTCCATAACGTCCTTGTAATAGGCAAGCAAAACTTTTTTATTCTCATGACCCATCTCTTTACCCTCAACTTGCTTACCCAGACATAAAGGTTCCCACTTGCTGTAAGGAGAATGATTTACGGATGCAATTTGAGGTGTTCCTGAAAATTCGCCCATGTCCGATCCGTAGTAGACATCTTGAGCTTCATTCATCTCAGAAGGGTTAGGTGTTTGTCCATAGGCAACCTTCTTCCCTTTGCAATCAGCAAATACCCAGAAGATATTTGCATTCTCTGGCTCTTTCACAATCCCTTCCCTAATTACATATGGAACGTATGCTTCTTTTTGGGAGAACCAGTTATAAGTAGCACTCATAACTTTTAACCTGATCCAACCTTCTTCTGTTGACTCTGGATCGGTTAATTGAAAATGGCGAGAGTGACAACCTGCTCCACAGCCATGATAAAAAGTGATGTCATCTTGAACTATTCCATTAAAGGTATTAGGTGCCGCTTCGTTGGCAAAAGCTGAAGAGCCAGTAAGTCCAAGTATCAGAGGTGCAAGCAGTAAATTTTTTATCACCCCATATCTCCACAAACTGCTCTGATCAAAAAGGGCATCCCTTTCTCAACTCCACTTCTTGATAGTGCAGGGACTAGGTAGTCATCAATAGTTGATTTCAAGCAATCCGCAATACGCCAATCATTTATGCGAGTAGGCGTATCACTTGAATATTCGACTCTGGTTCTAAATTTGTACCTAATTCCTCCGTCTATAAGTTGCTTTTCATGTAAGAACATTTTGTATGTAACACCCATTTGAAGTCCTATATAAAAAGGTTCTTCTGCTGGATCTTTGCTCTGCTTACCTTGGCACCCAACAACCAAAAGGCCTGCGATTAGTGGAAGTAGTAAGCGTTTCATTCGCAGCCTCTTTGATCTCTTACCCGATCAGCAGCACTGGGGTTGCTAAGAGAATCTGCTCTCCTCCAATCAGCACAGGCACCTGACATATCTCCTAATTTAGCCTTTGTACTCGCACGGAGGTTATACGCCATTACCCACCCTGGAAACATCTCAATCACCTTGTCGTAATCAGCAATCGCTCCTGACAAATCTCCCGACTCCCGTTTATACCAAGCGCGCTCGAAGTGAAACCATCCAACCTGCCATGGTTCCCTTGCTTGTTCTTTTTGAGGGGCAGCACGTATTACCGCAGCAGTTGTTCCAAATAACAATGGTTGTCCAATTGGAATCAGTGCTAATGCAGTTGATAGCAGTAAGCATTTCATATCTGAATTATGCAGCTTTTGCCGTTTGATTTCTTTTGGCGTAAAGATCAGCAGTACCAACAGATAAAAAACATGCGATTCTTTCTTTAGTTATTAGTAATCAAAACTTGATTGAAATAGAATAAAGAAATAGGGGTGAGAATGTTAAGCCATCCACACACCATCCACACATCGCAATATCGCTGAGATCCCATGGCACAACAGGAACCTAACTACTGGCTAATGAAGTGCGAGCCCTAAGTTATAGAAACACATTAAAAGACACTAAAACAATAATCGGTTCCAAAATATTCCCACATTAATCAAAGAAAAGAAGGGTCTAACAATGATGGTCTATACGAAAGTAAAAAGGGCCTCTCTTCGTTTTTAACTGCAGTGATCACATCTTCTCCAGTATGCCAAATCCATTGTTGTTGAGGAGACCTTCCATCAATATCAACGCTTGTTCCAACTGGAGGACCAAAACGGTGTCTTAATCCAGCCAATACTTCAGTCATATTTTCATAATCCATTTCGTAAGCAAGCTGTTTCAACCCATGATCATCCTCAACACGAACACGAAGTCTATTTACAGGTAACCCACTTATCTGAAAATCTCTGACTTCAAAAAGGTCCTTACTTGCTTCTTCCTGTACAGGGTTTAATGACGCACCTAAATGTCTTTCTACACTTTGGAGATCCATCCCCCATGTCAACCCTTCGACACAAGCATTTACAGGCATAGCCTTGAGCTGAATCAACACAAGAAGAAGAACTAAACAAATTATTTTAAAAAACCCTGCCATTTAAATGCCTTTGATCTTCCTAATTGAAAAGTAGAGGATTACTTCCACGAGGTACATCTTTTGTGCGAGATTGAACTAAAAGAAAGATAAGATCTCCTAACTGACTGGCTAATAAAGCATAAGCTTTGACTGGTGGAAAACGATTAAAAGAAATTAATAAATTCTGTTCGGGCGCTCACCTTGTCCTGATTACAGAATGAAAATGATTATCATTCCAGCTCTTTGTTAAGCTCATAATATCTTTACCATTGCCCAAAAGATGGGACAAAAATGGTTGATTTCAGGTTCGCCAGGGTGCGGGAAGACCACCTGGATACTTAACACAATCAAACGTAATCCAGGTGCTTGCGGATATTTACGTCTCGCTGAGCAGGCTAAAAACGGTCAAGAGAAATCACCTGAATCTCTAATTGATTACACATTTTTAAAAGATCAGGTTCCTCATCTAAAAGACTTATCCGGCTGTCCTGATACCTCAATTTCAAAGCACAAAGACTTACTAATTTTAATTGAGCTTTCACAATCCCAATCACCTGAGGAATTAGAAGCAGTCGGGATAAATCCTTACGTCAAGAGTCAACTCGAGTCCTTAAAGCTGCAACCTGATAGGCACCTACACTTTGGTCGAGACTCAGAGTTACCAAATAATGACACATTGGTTTTCAAAGAACTTGCATTTTGGAGCCTCAACCTTGTTAAAAGCGTATGGGATCCACAGAGTCTGAATACCTTTTGGTTTGAGCTTGTCAATGGAGCCTATGGAGATGTCTATAGAGCCAAGGGTCTCATGAACTTGCCCGATGGACAGTCTGTTTTCTTCAACTGGATTGTGAGTCAAAAAGGGTCACAGTTTCTTCCACTAAAAACAGTTTCTCCTCCTAATGGCAGGCCTGAAAGAGCATCAGGGCTTGTTATACAAGGAAAAGGACTTGATTGCATAAACATTCAGTCAACAATTAATCTCTGCCTGCTAAACGATGCCTTACTCGAAATGCATCAAATGCCTCTGAGGGATCGACAACCAGAAGCCCTCCACGCAAGTTAATCATCATGAAACATGCAGTAATCTCCTGCCTACATGCCAACCTAGCTGCTGTAAAAGCAGTACTAAATGATATTGATCAAAAAGGAATTAGCGATATCACCTGTCTTGGTGATCTAGTGGGCTATGGACCACAACCGAATGAAGTAGTAGATCTAGTACGAGAACGTGCTATTGCTAGCTGTCAAGGGTGCTGGGATGAAGATATTATTGAAGGTCTTAATGCATGCGAATGCAGCTACCCATCTCAACTAGCGGAAAAGCGTGGGCACCTAGCTCATGAGTGGGCAGCAGAGCAATTAACAGATATCAACAAAGATTTTCTAGCAAGTTTGCCAACATCAATACGTAGAGATCGCATGCTGTTTGTTCATGGTAGTCCCAATAGCCAACATGAGTATCTTCTACCTGACATGAATGCATTTGCAGCACTTGAAAGAGTTGAGAAAGCCGGAGCTGACACTTTGTTTTGCGGACACACTCATCAACCTTATGTACGTGAACTGAAAAATGGATCAATTCGAGTGCGGCTACAAAGCACGTCTAATCAGAATGCAGAAGACAAAGAAATAAACTTACCAATGCGAAAAATAGTCAACGCAGGATCAGTAGGTGAGCCTCGTCATGGCAGTACTAATGCCACCTATGTAATCCATGATGATGTTACTGGAGAAGTTGAGATCAAAGAGGTGGCCTATGACATTGGACTAACATGCCAAGCCATTATTGATGCCGGACTACCACGAATATTCGCATGGAGGCTGAGTCATGGCTTTGAATTTGCCGAGCAAGCCGAAGATGCTAGTCATGTTTGCGAACGATGATTGAGCGCTGGGCACTAGTGAGTGGTCTAAAAGGTGACCTAGAAAACTACGAGCTGATTCAACGTGATTTAAAGAAGGCTCGTGGAGTTACGGCCTTATTTGTCCTGGGAGATATGATCGGGCCAGAACGCAACTGTGATGCGTTGTTAAATCGACTACAAAACCCCCGACGTGATGAGTTACAACCTCAATGCATTTATGGCTGGTGGGAAGAGCAGCTGCTTACAGAGCAGGGATTACGTGGCGAGAAAAAGGCAGATGCTTTGCGACTAAATCAAGGAGAAGAAGCAGTAACAGCCTTATTGAATGCTGTTGATACCTATCATCTCAAGTGGCTATCATCACTTCAATTTGGCTTCATTGAATTGGACTGCGGTCTAATTCACGGAAGCTCAGCAGATATAGGAGATAACCTTACATCAGAAACCTCTCCGCTAATTCTTATTGATCGCCTTACTCGACTTGATGTAAACAGATTATTTACAGCACACAGCACTAAACAATTTCATCTTGAGCTCACTGGAGGAAGGCTCGATTCACAGGTAAAAGACTTGAATGGTGAAAGTCAACATCAGCAGAAAGTATCTAAACAAAGCATTATTGGGATTGGAGCAGGGGAGAGTTACACCATCTATGACGTTGGTAGTGATAAAACACACTTTCTTACTGCTGGTGCACAATGCAATACACCAGGCAAGGGGTTTGCATAACAATCATCATTGTGAGTAATTCTTATTCCTTTCAAATACTAATTAGATAGAGCAAAGAAATGAAGGTGAGAATGTTAAGCCATCCACACACCATCCACACACCATCCACACATCGCAATATCGCTTAGATCCCATGACATCACAGAAACCCAACTACTGGCTAATGAAAAGTGAGCCTGCCTTCATACCAATCGATCTCAGCTTTTCATCAAATAAATTCGTTAATTCTTTATAGGTATGGGCATCATCTTCCCACCACCTTGATCATCATCATCTTCAAACCAGAAAAAGATAACCACTATTCCAAAAATCGCTATAAACAATGAATAAGAGATAACCGCAAGTTCACTCATTTGTTTTTAGTTACGAATTTCGAAAGAGACTATCAGAAACAAGAAAAGGTAATGTGTCTAATTTTACAACCGCATTTTTTTAGGAGGATTTTGATTAGCAATATTCTCACTCCTATATAATTGATGTATACCTTCTAACTGATTATAAATAGCTAACAATTGAGCGCTGACATGGTCAATATTTTCAATACCGTTTAAGTCAAAAATAATCCTTTCAATTCGATTCTTTGATTCGATTAAAATATGGCACTCTCTAGTTCCTGATTCGTATAGCATTAGATTAGGTCCTCAATTTCGTAAAATATTTAATAAGAAAGCTACGAGAAATATGTCAATAGCATAATGATAATACCAATCATAGCTAATCTGCTATTAAGGATTTCGGCTTTTATAAGATTAGAGAAAGACATCGTTCTAAGCTAAAAAGTATTAAACGCTAATCAAGCTAACAAAGCGACAAAGAACATATCTGTAACTATTAATGCTCTTATCTGCAAGAAGGAGGGTGAATATAATATTCAGTATATTTTACTACAAAATTCACTCTAAAGCTGTCAGCGTTTAGGGATAAAAGCCTTCCTAAATATGATTTAGTCTCATTAAATACATCTCAGAAAGAATAAATCTATATCTTAATTTTAACCAAAAAATAATATCATGGAAGCCATTACCCTGAAAAAGCAATGTGCCATAAGAAAAGCAATTACAAGAAAATTTAAGAAAGCCAAGCCATCCGCAATTACCTTTCAAAGGGATACTTTTAAGCCTTATCTAAAAGTCAATAAATCAAATCTTAAAAAATCTCTTTAAACAATGGATGACAATCAAGACTTTGACGAAAAAAGTCCTGACCTTTATGAAGAGGTCTTAGTTTCCGAATCCTTAGATCAATACGAAGGTCTTTTGAATCGTTCCAAAAGTACTAAAGAATATCTAAAAAACATCCATCAAATATTGAGCCTTAACCACATAAAAACTAAATACTAGAATTAAGAAAGGAGGGTGAGAATATTAATCCATCCACACACCATCCACACATCGCAATATCGCTGAGAACCCATGGCACAACAGGAACCTAGCTACTGGCCAATGAAGAGCGATCCTGATCTTTTTATCAGTTATAGCAACTAATCTAGTCCATTTATTGCCTATTTCTCTTTTGAAAAAAATATCAATCATACCAATATTTTTAATATTAATAGGGTGCTCAAAGCCTCTAGACAAAGAGAGTGTAGTTATTCAAAATTGCTATGACGGAGATACTTGCACCACAATCACAGGAGAGAAGATCAGGCTTGCTTGCATCGATACTCCAGAACTAAAAGGAAAGAAAGCTAATCCAATCCCGGCCAAAGCAGCTAAAGACTATCTCAATGGATTAATTGCTGGAGAAGAAGTATTTATTAATCGGATTACAAAAGATCGCTATCAAAGAACAGTTGCTGAACTATCTCTAGATGGAATGAATATTCAAGAACATTTAGTTGATCAAGGCTTCGCGATCATCTATGAAAGATATGCAAGTCAATGCAACTGGTCAAAACAAAAGTAGATAGAGTAAAGAAAAGAGATGGAAGAATGAGGTTTCATTCCAACTCCATTCCAACCATCGAGTATCGCTAAGATTACAGGCTATGACTGAACCTAACTACTGGCTAATGAAAAGTACGCCCGACTAGCTATTACTAGGTTCTCAAGGAATCGTGATTTTTCACCCAAACTTTACCCAAACTTTACCCAAACTTTTTAGTAATTAACAGTAGCTCTAAATTTAGAGAGATGGCTTTCTTTCTTCAGCATAAGGAGTTAATTGTTTAATAATATCAAATATTGCAATACCCATAGGCATTGCAGTTCTCTGTTCCCGAGGGGTACGAGTATCTTTTGAATAAATCAATTCAACAACTCTCATGCTTGCTTCGTTTGAGTCAGTCAAACAATACCAAGTACGAGGAGAGCCACCAATAATAGTTTTAAAGACCTGACCCTTAGAATCAATTATTGAAGGTTCAAAATCAGTGGATGAATTAATAAATATTCTCTCACCTTTTTTATTTTCATAAGCCATTACAATAGAAACATCAGTAAAATGATTAACCCTATTATCATTACGTTTAGGCTGCAAATTATACCCTACTCCACTATATTTATTGGGAAACGCATAATTAGATACCAATAAATTATGCACTACAATATCCTTCATTTCTTCAAATGAATAATCTTCAACATCATTACTTCTGAGATAATTCATAAAATCTTCTATGGTTTTTTTATTGATAAATTGAGCATTAATCCTGACACTTTTCATGTCTAACTTATTTAAACCAATATAATCAGAGTCGTTAGCTAAATACTTTCTTTCTACAAAACCTTTATCACAATAAAAATATTTCTCATTTTCAGAACTTACTGAGACAGCCTTTCCTAGATTACCTCTTTTAACTTTCAATGGGTTTAAATTAATGATATTCCCACCTTTATTCAAATCTGATGAGATAAGAGGCGAAGCTGAAAATATCATCAATGCACCAGAAAGAGCTGTTAAGAATTTTTTTGAAAATGACATTGGAAATAAATGAGTTGAGTTATTAAAAAAGTTTTTATTTAACTTTTAAGTATCCGGTAAATCCATCTACGGGTTCCCCCATTCGGAAAAATGGCAATTGCCAACAACTATTTTCAGTCGAATATGTACAAGAAGTTAAGTATTCTCCCTCTGAAGTTATTATCTTGTTAAAAACTTTAAGTTCTCTCTTCTTTTCATCAAATTTCGTAATAGCTTGATACTTTGTTGAATTTTTAGTATTTTCCCATTTGTAAGTCTTACCTATCTCTATGGGACTGTATGCATAACCTGTAATATTTGATTTTTCTTCTCCAGTTAAATCTCTGTTTTTATAGGATCGACAAGTAGTGTATGGCACTCCATTATATAATGTTTCTTTAAAATATAATTTATCCATATATAATTTACCCTTTTTAGTTTTATATACGATTGTCATTGGTATGGATTTTGCAGGATCAAACATTGATCCACCTTCATCCCTTTTTCTGTAGATAGCACTTTTAAAAATTTTCCCGCATCTAATGCTGTTATTAGCTATGAAATTCTTTTTACTATTAGCTCTTTGTTTCAATTGCTTTTCAGGGTCTAATGATGAATCTTGACCTCCTCCTGAGCATCCTGACAAAATCAATGTTGCAATAATACCGATCAATTTAAAAGATTTCACTCTAAACTCTATCCCAAAATTTAAGAATTAAATATTATCTTACATCAACCTATTAATTTAATACTTTTTAAAACCTTTTATTTACCTAAATAGTAATTTATTGGATAATGAATTTATACCCAAAAAAGTTTGAATAAACCTTGTTTCAAGCTTAAAAATTCGCTGAGATCCCTTGATATGACTGACGTTAACTACTGGCTAATGAAGTGTGAGCCTTGAGTAATAGCAAGCACTTAAATAATGAAATTATCATCTCTTCAGCAATACGGGATCGTTACTACAAATTATTGGGCGTTCACTCTGACAGATGGCGCACTTCGCATGTTGGTGGTTTTTCATTTTCACCAACTTGGCTATACAGCTTTAGAGATTGCATTTCTTTTTTTGTTTTATGAGTTCTTTGGGGTCATTACTAATCTCTATGGCGGCTGGATTGGTGCTCGATATGGCCTACGACTAACTCTCTGGGCAGGCACACTTCTTCAAATCAGTGCTCTTTTGATGTTGGTTCCTGTTGCTTCAAGTTGGCCGAAATTTCTAAGCGTTAGTTATGTGATGGTTGCGCAAGCAATTAGTGGTATTGCTAAAGACCTCAACAAAATGAGTGCAAAGAGTGCAATCAAAACAGTCGTACCTGAAACCCCTGAAGAAGAACAAAAAGGAAAAAAGAAGTTGTTCAAATGGGTTGCTCTTTTAACAGGATCAAAAAATGCCCTAAAGGGGGTTGGGTTTTTCCTAGGAGGGGCATTACTAACTGGATTTGGTTTTAATAATGCTGTTGGGCTAATGGCGATTGGCTTGGCGTTGTCATTTCTTATGACATTGATCTTGCCAGGTGATATTGGACGGATGAAGGAAAAACCAATATTTAAGGACCTTTTCTCAAAATCAAAAGGAATTAACACTCTCTCGACTGCACGTTTCTTTCTCTTTGGAGCTAGAGATGTGTGGTTTGTAGTCGCATTACCTGTTTTCCTTGAGACATCACTTGATTGGAACTTCTCTGAGATTGGAGCTTTCCTAGGCCTATGGATTATTGGATACGGTTTTGTACAAGCATTGGCACCAAGTTTAAGAAATCTTTGGGGGAAGAAGTCGAGCCCAGGAATTTCAACGGTTCAATTTTGGAGTGCGTTGCTGATGGGGATACCTGGACTAATAGCCATTGCATTATGGAGACAGAATGATCCAAGCATTGCCATTACTGCTGGTTTAATTGCGTTCGGAATAGTTTTCGCAATGAATTCTTCTATTCATTCATACATGGTTTTGGCTTATACAGATGCTGAAAATGTCAGCCTCAACGTTGGCTTCTATTACATGGCAAATGCGGCAGGCAGGCTTATTGGGACGCTTCTATCAGGAGTTTTATTTGTACTGGGAGATACTCCTTATTTAGGCATGCAGATTTGTTTGTGGTGTTCCAGCTTATTTATCCTCTTCTCATGGTTGAGCAGCCTTCAGCTTCCTTCACTAAAGAACTCCGGGTGTCTTAATTAAATAGTCTCACAACCCAAGAGATCACTTCTGCACTGTCGCAGGAAATATTTTGAATAATATTTTCTATCAGTTGAGATCTGTTAGTTATTAGTAATCAAAACCTGATTGAAATAGAATAAAGAAATAGGGGTGAGAATGTTAAGCCATCCACACACCATCCACACATCGCAATATCGCTGAGAACCCATGGCATCACAGGAACCAAACTACTGGCTAATGAAGAGTGAGCCTGATGTTTATGGAATAGATGATCTTAAAAATGAAGAAGAAACACTCTGGGATGGAATTAGAAACTATCAAGCCAGAAACTTTATGAGGGATATGAAAGCAGGAGATCTCGCTTTTTTTTATCACTCAAACTGTAAGCCTCCTGGGATTATTGGGCTTATGGAAGTAATAGAGACTCGTTTAGTTGATCCAACTCAATTTGATCAAAAATCAAATTACTACGATCCAAAGTCAAAACAAGATGCTCCTAGATGGGATTGTGCAAAGTTGAAATATATCAAAAAATATAGCAAACTACTTAGTCTTAAAGATATTAGTGAAATCTTTGATCCAACGGATTTAATTCTAATTAGAAAAGGAAATAGATTATCAATTATGCCTGTAATTCCATCTGTTGCAGAAAAGTTTTTTAAGTTGTTAGACAATTGATTGATTGACATTGAATTATAAAAAAGTTACTGGGAATCCCACATAGTCCTCATTGCAGAAACTATTACCTGTGCCACGGGAATAGGCCAAAACACTTCCAAACCTCTTTTGTCAGTTCCTTCTGCAGAAAGAATTAACTTTAAGCTCCAATTCTCACTATTGCCATCTATACAGGCCCACCATGGCAAGCGTTCAATTTCAAGAAAAACTTTCTCTTCTGGCATTAGTTGACTTTTTAATTGTTCATATTGACCGATTAAATCCAATATCACACCATTAAGACTTTGCCATTCATTTGAACTCAGTTCAACCGCCCAATTCTCACCGCCAATTAATACAGGAAAACCAGTCCTTAACTCATCCCTTTCTAGTCGCCATCCAGGACCTTCCCGCTGAATCATCCTGGTAGCAAATCAGGTTGATCCTGTTCGTCACTTAATTCAATAATAGATCTTTGCACAGGCTTAACTGATGACTCCTCAAGCAATCCATCAAAATCATCAAATCGACGCTGTTTAGCCCTAAAAGCTATGCGAACAGTTGTTAAATATCTATTACTAGCTTGACGAATAAGACTTTCGCCACGCTTTGCAAGATCTTTTGAGTCAAATCCAGCTTTAATCACACAAATCTTGAAACTATATTTATTTTAATCGACAAGGCCTCCCAGGGGCCAAAATAAAGTGAACAGGAAACAATGAAATTTTTTAAGGATTCAAGTGGATAGTAATGAGAATAAATTATCAGGGACCCTTGCTATAGATCTTGGGAGTACAACGACTGTTGTTGCATTCCAAGCTGAGAATGAAGATTCTATAAAACTGCTTAACCTTCCATTAATAAGCAGATGTCCAGGTGAAGTCCCTAGCCTTATATGGCAATCATCAGATCAAAAGTCCTACTTTTTATTCGGACAAGAAGTACAAAAATTAGGTCTAACTGAAAAAAGAGATCAAAATCTCATTAACGATTTCAAACGCTGGATTGGTGCTCCAAAAGAAGACATTCCAAAACATTTTAATTTATCACCTAAAAAAGCTGGTGAGCTTTTTCTTAAAGAGATCTGGAAAAGAATTCCTTCAA
The DNA here is from genome assembly GCF_000760215.1 of Prochlorococcus sp. MIT 0603. Lineage (NCBI taxonomy): Bacteria > Bacillati > Cyanobacteriota > Cyanophyceae > Synechococcales > Prochlorococcaceae > Prochlorococcus > Prochlorococcus sp. MIT 0603. Next base: position 105,565 of record NZ_JNAW01000004.1, read on the forward strand.
ATTTACAAATCAAAAAACTAGTTTTATCAGCACCTGTTGAAACATATAAGGAATATCGCAAATGGTTGAATTCAGTTTGTGATGATCTAGCAGTTCCGGAAATTGCTTTGGTCGATGAACCTACAGCAGCGGCCATTGGAGCAGGGCTACCTGGAGGTTCTACTTTATTAGTAATTGATCTAGGTGGCAGCACTATTGATATGTCGATGGTGCTAATTGAAGGGGGCGAAGGACAACCTGAGCCCATTGCACAATTAATTAGATTTGGAGGGAATGATCTTGAAGCGACAAGTAAACAAGTTTTTAGAGGTGCCAAAGTACTTGGCAAAGCTGGCCTTCGATTAGGTGGTAGAGATTTTGACAAATGGATTCTTCATTATCTTTTCCCGAAAATTAAGCCATCAGAATCACTTCTAGATACTGCCGAAAAATTAAAATGCAGGCTTAGTAATCAAGATATTTCTGAAACGAAAAAACTTTCAGAAGAAATTTTTATTAACGACCAAGAAGGAACAAAGAAATTCACTTTAATGAGGCTTGAATTCGAAGAACTTCTTCAAGAAAAAGGTTTTTTCAAAAGCATGTCAAAGCTTTTAGAACAAACTCTTGCTCAAGGCCGCTCAAATGGATTCGAAATGGCAGATCTAACTGGAGTTGTAATTGTTGGAGGTGGTTCTCAAATACCAGTTATCAAAAGATGGTTATTGAATAAAGTTGGTAAACAAAATTTGCTGCTACCACCTCCTGTAGAAGCCGTAGCAATTGGAGCAATAAAATTAACACCTGGTGTGACAATTAGAGATGTTCTCAATCGAGGAATATCACTGCGATTCTGGGACCAAAAGACAAATAGCCATATGTGGCACCCTCTTTTTCTTCCAGGCCAACCATGGCCAACAATTAAGCCTCTTGAGATTATTTTAAGTGCAAGTACACTTAATCAATTAGAAATTGAACTAAGGATTGCAGATAATCAAAGCAATCAACTTCAAAAAATACTCTATTTAAATGGGATACCGACTATTCAAGAGGAAGAAAGCACTGACAATCCAAACATACTACCTTGGTTAAATGATCCAATAATTATTAATTTAGACCCACCTGGAAAACCAGGTGAAGACTGTATAAAACTACGGTTTAGTATTGATAAGCTTTGTCAGCTTTGTGTTCAAGGGATTGATCTAAGAAATGAGAAGACAATTCTTGAAAAGGTTATTGGTTCGATTAGATGAAAATGAATTGTTTAATATCTCAAGAATCATATTTACCAAGAAAAACCCCTTCTTCACCATCAACCTTATCAAGTTTCAATTCAATAGTTTCTGTTTTTCTCGTAGGTATTTGTCGGCCATAGAAATCAGGCTGAATAGGTAGCTCTCTATGCCCAGTTCTATCAACCATTACTAAAAGCATGACTTTTTCAGGTCTTCCCCAAGCCTGAAGAGACTCTATAGCTGCTCGGACTGTTCTTCCAGTAAAAATAACATCATCTACCAAGAGAACTTGACGACCTTCCAAGCTCGAAGGGATTACAGTGGATGGTCCCATCTTGGTTCCAACTCGTACAAGGTCATCTCTATGAAAAGTAGGGTCAATAATACCTTGATCTATTGGGTGAGAAAGTTGCTTCTGTAATTCGGCTGCCAAAACCTGAGCAAGTTGAATCCCTCTTGTTGGGATGCCCAAAAGCAAAAGGTCCCTACTTTCTGGAACATTTTCAAGAATTTGAGAAGCAAGTCTTTTAAGAGTCTTAGCCAACTCTTGCTTTGAAAGTATCTCAACCCTTTCAGGGCTTGACTGATTTGTCATTGATAATTGATTTGAAGCTTATTTTATGCACATTTAGTTGATTTAATTGAATTGGGAAAAGCTAACGGAAGTTAATACAAACAATGCCCTTGACCAACAAAGAAGTAATTTAAGAAGAAAGCTAGCGAAAATAGAGCTTAAATCCTTCCAATGCCGAATAGAAGTTCTGACACTACTATGAGATCAAGTCATATAGCTCCTGTAGTTTTAACTATTCTTGATGGATGGGGATATCGAGAGGAAACAGAGAACAATGCCATCCTCAATGCTCATACCCCAATAATGGATGCTCTATGGTCTGCTTATCCTCATACACTTATTGAAGCAAGTGGGTCTGATGTTGGATTGCCAGATAATCAAATGGGTAATTCAGAAGTAGGTCATTTAACTATTGGAGCAGGAAGAATTATTCAGCAAGAGCTAGTTAGAATTAGCAATACCATTGAATTCAAAAAGCTTGACCAAATACCAAATCTATTAAGCCTTGCAGATAATTTAATTCAAAACAAAAAAACACTCCATTTAATTGGATTATGTTCAGATGGAGGAGTACATAGTCATGTCAATCATTTAAATGGGCTCTTAGAATGGGCAAAAGATAAAGGGATAGAAAAAGTCGCTGTTCATGCATTTACTGATGGTAGGGATACTCCTGCCAAGAGTTCATTGAAATATTTACAAGCCTTAAATGAGAAATTTAATTCTTTAGGGATAGGAGAACTGGCTAGTTTATGTGGAAGATATTGGTCAATGGACAGAGATAATAGATGGGAAAGGATTCAAAAGGCTCATGATTTATTAACTAATCCCGATTTCCCATTAACTCAATTATCTAGTGAAGAAATCATTAATTCTAGCTACAAAGAAAATATTACTGATGAATTCCTAGAGCCAACAAGGCTCACTAATTCTTACCTCAAAAATGGTGATGGTTTGATAATGTTCAATTTCCGTCCTGATAGGGCAAGACAATTAATCAAATCAATATCAGTAAAAACTTTTGACAAGTTTCAACGAAAACACTTCCCAGAAATTAACACGGTTACTTTTACACAATATGAGGATGATCTTCCTGTATCAGTTGCGTTTCCCCCAGAATCTCTAGACAATTTATTAGGACAAGTAATTTCTGAAAATGGATTACTTCAATATAGAACTGCTGAAACTGAAAAATATCCTCACGTAACTTATTTTTTTAATGGTGGAATAGAGAAACCTTTGCCTGGGGAAGATCGTTTTCTAGTTCCATCACCAAGAGTTGCAACTTATGATCTTTCCCCTGAGATGTCAGCAGACAAACTAACAAAGAGCTGTCAAGATGCTATTGAAAAAGGGATTTATTCCTTAATTGTCATTAATTTTGCCAACCCTGACATGGTTGGGCATACAGGTGTCCATGAAGCCACAAAAAAAGCTATAAATAAAGTAGATACTTGTATTGGGCAAATTTTAAATTCCATCGGGAAAATGAATGGAACCCTTTTAATAACAGCAGATCACGGCAATGCTGAATTAATGGAAGGGCCTGACGGAGAGCCATGGACTGCTCATACTACTAACCCAGTCCCTGTAATTCTTATAGAAGGTGAAGGACGCAAGATTTCAGGGCATGGCAATGCAGTTCAATTGAGAGAGGGCGGAGGACTGGCTGATATAGCTCCCACCTTGCTTCAATTACTCTCTCTAGAAAAACCTGATACTATGACAGGCTCATCTTTAATTGAAAGCATAAATTTACCTTCTAAAGCTTCTCTAATTACTCAACCTGCTTAACAATCACAATGCTTATTTCTATTCTTTCTTGGGTTTGGGTTTCTAGTGGCTTAATACTCATTCTACTGGTTCTTCTTCATAGCCCAAAGGGTGATGGCATGGGTGGCCTTGCTGCAAGCGGAAGCTCAATGTTTTCTAGTGCTAGCAGTGCAGAAGCAACATTAAACAAGGCCACATGGTTTGCCCTGGCTATGTTTCTTGGAATTGCTGTTGTTCTTAGTGCTGGATGGTTAAAGTAATCTAAGAAATTTATCAGAAGCTGAAGAATCAAATTATTATTCGATAGTTTCAAGCAAGATGATTATAAAAAAAAAATCATTAATTACAATCTCAATATTAATTTTAAGTCTAGATATATCAATTGTAATGAGCAGAATTAAATTTTGCGAGATCAAATTTAACGAGAAGAGGGGAGTAGAAGCATTAAAGAGGAAAATAAATAAGCAAGAAAGATATCAATACTCGCGGGGAGGGTCTCGTTTTTATTGTTATAAAATAGGGGTCGAGCATGATAAAAGCCAGAATCCTATTAATGAAAAGCCAATTTATGCTTGCTGTAAATCCCAATAAAAAAAGAAGGGGGAAACCCTTCTTTTTTTATTGTTTTAAAGTAATTTAAGCAATCTGATTAATAATCAAAATCTCCACCCATACCTCCAGCAGCACCTGGAGAAGAAGCTTCTTTTTTCTCAGGTAAATCAGCAACAATGCATTCAGTAGTTAGGACCATACCTGCAATAGAAGCTGCATTTTGAAGACCAGATCTTGTGACCTTTGCAGGGTCAACAATTCCTGCAGATAACATATCTACATATTCACCAGATGCAGCATTGTAACCTTCATTCAAAGGCTTGCTTTTTACATGCTCAGCTATAACAGCACCATTAGCTCCAGCATTCTCTGCTATCCGCATTAATGGAGCTGTCAAAGCAGACTGAACAATATTAGCCCCTATTAACTCTTCTCCAGAAAGTGAGCTAGAAGCCCATGACTCAATATCTGAAGCAAGATGAGCAAGGGTTGTTCCACCACCAGGAACAATTCCTTCTTCTACGGCTGCTTTTGTTGCATTAATAGCATCTTCTAATCTAAGTTTTTTATCTTTCATTTCTGTTTCAGTAGCAGCTCCAACTTTTACAACTGCAACTCCACCAGCAAGCTTTGCAAGCCTTTCCTGAAGTTTTTCTTTATCGTAAGTAGAGTCCGTTTCATCCATTTGCTTCTTTATTTGCTCGCATCTGGCTTGAACATCTGATTCATTGCCTTCAGCAACAATAGTCGTTGTATCCTTGTTAATTGTTACCCTTCTAGAAGTGCCAAGCATTTCTAAAGTTGCGCTCTCTAATTTAAGGCCTGCATCCTCAGTAATAAGAACACCGCTTGTCAAAACCGCCATATCTTCAAGCATTGCTTTGCGTCTATCACCAAATCCTGGTGCTTTGACTGCTGCAACATTTAATACACCTCTTAATCTATTAACTACTAAAGTAGCTAATGCCTCTTTCTCGATATCTTCAGCAATAATTAAAAGTGGTTTACCTGTTTTAGCAATTTGTTCTAATACTGGTACAAGATCCTGAACTAAACCAATCTTTTTATCTGTCAGAAGAATATAAGGCTCATCTAAAACAGCCTCCATTCTCTCAGTATCAGTTGCGAAATAAGGAGAAATGTAGCCTTTGTCAAACCTCATTCCTTCTGTTACTTCTAGCTCTGTTGTCATGGATTTTCCTTCTTCAAGGGAAATGACACCCTCTTTGCCAACTTTATCCATTGCGTTAGCAATCATCTGGCCAACTTCTTCATCATTGCCTGCAGCAATAGTTCCACATTGAGCAATAGCGTTACTATCACTAATTGGCTTTGCTTGCTCCTGGATTTTGTTAACAAGGAACTCAGTTGCCTTATCAATGCCCTTCTTAAGGGTTATTGCATTTGCACCAGCAGCAACATTTCTTAAGCCAGCTTTAACCATTGCATGAGCCAGGACAGTAGCGGTTGTAGTTCCGTCACCTGCGGCATCATTAGTCTTTGAGGCTGCCTGCCGAATAAGGGCAACTCCAGTATTTTCAATATGATCCTCAAGCTCAATTTCTTTAGCAATGGTTACACCATCATTAATAATTTGAGGAGCACCAAACTTCTTTTCTAAAACAACATTTCGACCTTTGGGTCCAAGTGTGACTGCCACGGACTCAGCCAAAATGTCAATACCTCGCTCGAGTGCACGGCGGGCTTGCTCGTTGTAAATAATTCTCTTAGCCATAGCAGGCGTTTACTTAAAAAAGAAGGGTAAAAATAAATTGTGCTTAGAATCTAAGCAGTTTGGATTGGATTTCAGTTAACGACAGCAAGAATATCCTTTTCAGATAAAAGAACATATTCGTCGCCAGCGAGCTTAATGTCAGTGCCTGCATACTTACTGTAGAGGACCTTGTCACCCACTCCAACTTCAGGAGCCTGACGGGAGCCATCTTCATTACGCTTCCCTGGGCCAACCTGGGCAACCTCACCAACCTGAGGTTTTTCTTTGGCAGTATCTGGGAGCAAAATCCCACCTGCCGTTTTCTCTTCTGATTCAGAGACTTTAATAAAAACGCGATCTCCAAGTGGCTTAACAGTGGAGACGCTGAGAGATACAGCCGACATGAATTAATGCAGGATCAACAGTTTGGCGAGAAATATCGCCTTTTGGAAGTGAGTAACACTCGCAACCATATGAACAACAACATATTCACCAAACCATCCCCGCGACTACAACTGTTCTGTGCGGTTGACCGAACCGCACAACAAAGCTTCCCTGCATAGTGGTAGTCTTGCGCGGTTTAGTGTGATTTGCTTTGCAAGCAAATCTTAAAAAGATTTTTAATTCTTATGGCTGCTGCTGCTACCGCATCTACTGGAACAAAAGGTGTAGTCCGACAGGTAATTGGTCCTGTATTGGATGTTGAATTTCCAGCTGGAAAGCTACCTAAAATCCTTAATGCTCTTCGTATTGAAGGGAAAAACCCTGCAGGCCAGGATGTTGCTTTAACAGCAGAAGTACAACAACTTCTAGGTGATCACAGAGTTCGTGCAGTCGCAATGAGCGGAACTGATGGGCTAGTCCGAGGAATGGAAGCTATAGATACAGGTGCTGCAATATCAGTACCAGTTGGCGAAGCAACTCTTGGAAGAATATTTAATGTGCTTGGCGAACCTGTTGACGAACAAGGTCCAGTTACAACCTCTACTACTTCTCCAATACATAGAGAGGCTCCAAAGCTTACTGATCTTGAAACAAAACCTAAAGTCTTTGAGACAGGTATTAAAGTTATTGATTTACTGGCTCCTTATAGGCAAGGAGGGAAAGTAGGGTTATTTGGAGGTGCAGGTGTGGGTAAAACTGTTTTGATTCAAGAACTAATCAATAATATCGCTAAGGAACATGGTGGCGTTTCAGTTTTTGGTGGGGTTGGTGAAAGAACTAGAGAAGGGAACGATCTTTACGAAGAATTTAAAGAGTCTGGGGTTATAAATGCTGACGATTTAACTAAGTCAAAGGTAGCTCTTTGCTTTGGTCAAATGAATGAGCCACCTGGAGCTCGAATGAGGGTAGGCCTTTCTGCCTTGACTATGGCCGAGCATTTTCGTGATGTTAATAAGCAAGATGTTTTGTTATTCGTTGACAATATTTTCAGATTTGTTCAAGCGGGTTCAGAAGTATCTGCTTTATTAGGGAGAATGCCTTCAGCTGTTGGATACCAGCCAACATTAGGAACTGACGTTGGAGAATTGCAAGAAAGAATTACCTCAACTTTAGAAGGATCTATTACTTCAATTCAAGCGGTATACGTTCCAGCAGATGACTTAACAGACCCTGCACCAGCAACAACCTTTGCTCATTTGGATGCCACAACAGTGCTTGCAAGAGCTTTGGCTGCCAAGGGTATTTACCCTGCTGTAGACCCCCTAGATTCAACCAGCACAATGCTTCAGCCTTCGATTGTAGGGGATGAACATTACAAAACTGCTAGGGCAGTTCAATCTACCCTTCAAAGGTATAAGGAACTTCAAGATATTATTGCAATCTTAGGACTTGACGAGCTTTCTGAGGAAGATAGAAGAACCGTTGACAGAGCAAGAAAAATTGAAAAGTTTTTATCTCAGCCATTTTTTGTTGCTGAAATATTTACTGGAATGTCAGGTAAATATGTGAAACTGGAAGAAACCATTGCTGGTTTCAATATGATCCTTTCAGGTGAATTAGATAATTTACCTGAACAGGCTTTCTACCTTGTAGGAAATATCAATGAGGTAAAAGAAAAAGCCAAGAAAATCAATGAAGAAAACAAAAGCTAGAGTTTTTAATATCAGTCCTTTTTGCCAAAACAATTCATCACCTCAACATTATTAGTAAAAAAATGCCCCTCACCCTCAGAGTACTTGCTCCAGACAAGAGTGTGTTTGACAACACAGTAGAGGAAGTAATACTTCCAAGCACTACTGGACTTCTAGGTATATTGCCCGGTCATATATCTATGGTTACGGCAATTGATATAGGTGTTCTCAAAGTTCGTGTAAATAATGGCAACTGGGAATCTATTGCCCTAATGGGTGGATTCGCAGAAGTTGAATCTGATGATGTAACAGTTTTAGTAAATTCAGCAGAACTAGGTAAAAGTATTAATTCCTCAGATGCAGAGAAAGAGTTAGAGCAAGCTAAAAGCCAATTAAGCAAATTATCCGATCAGGCAAACTCTGCTGAAAAGATAAAAGCTAAAGAAAACTTGGACAAAGCAAGAGCAAGAGCACAAGCAGTATCCAACTAAAATTATTCAAAGACTTTTTGTAGAACTATTCAGTTGAAATTATGCTGTTCCACAGAAGGTAACTTCTGGGAACTTAAGTTTTGCCTCTTCAAGAGTTTTACCTTTGCCTTCTTCTTGCCAGTAATTAATAACTTCTGTTGCTTTATTAAGGACTTCTACTCTCTCATTATCAGTAATCCAGGCTTTATCTTCTAATTCAGTCTTAAGAGTTTCCCAAGCATCTTCCCTAGGCCAAAAGAAATAGGCTGTAAGTGGGCTAGTTCCTCCTCCAACAATTTGATCTACAGCTAGAGCTACATTGTCAGGCAACCAAAGGATTTTCAATAAGAACCTTCCTTCATCTGCTTTAGGGGTATGGCCTGATGGCACACCATCAGCGTCAAAAGTCGCAGATGCTAATACTTCTGCAGCACCTAGCATCCCAGGCCTACCTGTTTTGACTTTTTCATTTTCACTCAATGCTGAGTTGGAATTTACCTGATCCTCTTGAATAGTAGAGGAATCATCAGAAACACTCATTTCTAAGCTTATACAACTAACAATCAACTAACTTAACAGCATTAGCTCCATGAAGAAACTTTGAATTTAAAAGGATTGGTACTATTTGACATCGATGGTGTTATTCGCGATGTAGAAAACAGCTATCGCTTAGCAGTAAAAAAAACAGTCAGCCAATTTTGCGGATGGGAACCTAATAATACAGAAATTGATCACCTTAAATCAGAAGGTCGTTGGAATAACGATTGGGATGCGAGTCTTGAACTCATTAAAAGATATATTCAAAAAGAACAACTCTCAATCAAACCACCTGATCGGGAAAATCTCATAAATGCATTCAGCAAGTTCTATTTTGGTGGAGATCCTTATGGGGATCCTAAGCATTGGGAGGGGTTTATAAAAGACGAACCACTTTTAGTTAGCAAAAGTTTCTTTGAGAAGTTAACCCACCAAAACATTGGTTGGGGGTTTGTCAGTGGTGCAGAAATCCCATCCGCGAAGTTTGTTCTTGAAAAACGAATTGGACTCATAAAACCACCCCTATCAGCAATGGGAGACGCCCCAGAGAAGCCAGACCCTACAGGATTAATTAAGCTTTCATCTCAGCTATATTCTGAGCCTTTAGGCCTAGGGATGCCTCCAATTTCATATCTTGGAGATACAGTTGCTGATGTCCTAACAATTCAGAGAGCGCGAGCAGAATGCCCAAAACAAAAGTTCATAAGCCTAGCAGTAGCACCACCTCACCTTCACAACAAAAAAAGTCTTTCAGATCGCAAAGCTTATGAACAGCGTCTAAAGGATGCTGGGGCAGATACAATTCTCCAGTCAACAAGTGAAATCTTGCAACTTCCCTTCTCTTGCTAAGTATTTATAAGAGACGACATTCATTGTTCCATTGCATCCACTGATTTCAACGCATTGCAAGTAAGAACTTCAGGAGCGCCTGAAGTAACTAAAACATCATCTTCTATTCTAATTCCTATATTTTTCCATCTTTCTTCAATAAATGGCTGGCCTTCTGAAACAGCTAAAAGGTCACTGATATAAATACCTGGTTCTACTGTTAAAACCATTCCAGACTCCAGTGGAACTGGAAATTCTCCTAGCCTATATGCCCCTACGTCATGAACATCTAAACCGAGCCAATGTCCAGTTCTATGCATATAAAGATGTTTATATGCCCCTTGCTCAATCAAAGACTCTATAGATCCTTTCAATAAGCCAATATCTATTAAACCTTCAACCAAAACCCTCACAGCTTGTAAATGTACTTGCTCGGTATTTTTCCCAGGCAAAACATACTCAATAGCTGCATTCTGTGCAGCTAGAACAATCTCATAAACAGCTCTTTGTTCTGAAGTAAATCTACCGTTAACTGGAAAGGTCCTTGTAATATCTGCATTGTAATAATCGTCTAAAGAACATCCTGCATCAATTAGCAATAATTCTCGATCATTAAGAACTGCATTATTTAATGTGTAGTGCAAAATACAAGCATTTTTCCCACCTGCGACTATCGAACCATATGCTGGCCCTCTAGCTCCTTGTTCTAAAAAAGAATTTTCGATAGCGGCCTGAATCTCTCTCTCATTCATTCCAGGACGAGTTAATTTTCGAGCTAATTCATGAGAATTAGATGAGATACGACCAGCCTCTCTTATTCGCTCAATTTCCCAAGAGTCCTTTTTCAATCTTAATTTATGTAAATAAGAGCATGGACTCTTTAAACCTAACGGGATGGAATCGCCTCTAGAGGATCTTTCTAACAGTTCAGACCAAACATTAAGAACTATAGGTTCTACTTTTGAATGTTTACCTATGCGAAAAACAATATCCTCTGCTCCAATCAAATATTGGCTCAACCTTTCTGAAAATTCATCTAGAGGATGAGCAATATCAGCATCAAAATTATCAATAACTCCTTCCGTTCCCCATCGAAAACCATTCCATATTTCAGCAGATGGTTCTTTAGGCAAAACAAATAGAACAAACCTCTCGCCCTTAGAACGATGGGATAAAAACAATGCAATCGCATTTGGCTCATCAAAGCCAGTCAAATACCAGAAGTCACTATTTTGCCTAAAAGGGTATTCACAATCTGCATGATGGGTTACCAAATTTGCTGCCGGAATGATTGCAGCACTACCCCTCAATTCATTTAAGAAGAGATCTCTTCGTTTTTTATAGATTTGCTGATCGTTCACAGTGGATTAATCACCAATTCAATCTTAAGGATGGCAGGAGTTGGAACATCATGGAAAATAAAGTTTAAAGTTCAAATGATTCTTCCAAATCATCAACAACTACTAATGTATGAATTCTGACATTCTATTTCTAGCAAGTCTTGTTGCTGTTGTGCTTTTTGGTTCAGCATTCTGCTCTGGGGTAGAAGCCGCTCTTTTATCAGTCAATCCATTAAGGGTACATGAACTTGCTGAAAAACCTAATCCAATAAGAGGGGCTAGGAAATTAGCGAAGTTACGTCAACGTCTTGGAAGGACACTAACTGTTGTAACCATTGCAAATAATAGTTTTAATATTTTCGGAAGTTTGATGTTAGGTATCTACGCTACTTTCGTTTTCACAGAAGGATTACATCGAGCATTGTTTTCTATAGGGTTAACAATGCTTGTACTTCTTGTAAGTGAAATACTTCCAAAATCAATAGGGGCAAAGTTCCCTTTACGAATATCACTTGCAAGTGCACCCATACTTCATCTTTTAAGTGTATTAATGCGCCCATTAATACTTCCATTAGAACACTTATTGCCCGTAATTACTGCAGAAAGCGAGATTAGTACAGATGAAGAAGAAATCCAACAAATGGCAAAGATAGGTTCCCAACAAGGCCAAATTGAAGCAGATGAAGCTGCAATGATAAGCAAAGTTTTTCAACTTAACGATCTAACTGCTAGAGACCTAATGACCCCAAGAGTTGCCACTCCTACACTTGATGGATCTATGACATTAGATAAATTACGCACAAATCTCTTAACAAATAATTCTCAATGCTGGGTAGTACTAGGGAAAGAAGTAGACAAGGTTTTGGGCATAGCCAAGCGCGAGCGTTTACTCACAGCATTAGTACAGGGCCATACTCAATTGACACCCTTAGATCTTTGTGAAGCTGTGGAATTTGTCCCGGAAATGATTCGAGTAGATCGATTGCTGACTTGTTTTAACAAAGACAAAACAGGGACAAGAGTAGTAGTTGATGAATTTGGTGGTTTTGTAGGTTTAATAGGTGCTGAATCAGTACTGGCTGTTTTAGCTGGATGGTGGAGAACATCAAATAAATGATGTATTCACAATCAACTTCAGAATCATGTAGTGTTTTACTCAAGAGATGGGAGAAGGGGTTAGATCTAACTTGCCTTGAACAAAAACAACTTTCAGGAGAGCTCAAGGCTCTTAACAAGCAAATCAATCGATTGTCAAATAGACATATACGTATAGCTGCCTTCGGCAGAGTAGGCGTTGGGAAATCAAGCCTATTAAATGCCCTTATTGGCAAGAATATCTTTGCGACTAATATTGCCCATGGATTTACCCGAAAGACTGCAGGCGTTGTTTGGGACCAGTCTGTTGAAAGTTTGCAAACTATTGAATTTATAGACACCCCTGGTATTGATGAAATTTCCGCGAATGCTCGTGCTCGTTTAGCCTCAAAAGCGGCCCTTGAATCTGACTTAATTTTATTAGTACTCGACAGTGATATGACTAAAATTGAGCTTAATGCACTTCAATCACTCCTTGAAAATTCAAAGCCTATATTATTAGTCCTAAACCGGTGTGACCAATGGGAAGGGAAAGAAATACAAAAACTTGTTCAAAGTATTAGGACTCGTCTCCCTGCTTCAGCCAAGAAACTAATTATTGAGACGGTAGCAGCAGCACCTCGTAAAGCAAAATTCTTTTCAAATGGACGCATCCGCAGTGAAGAATGTGAGGCGGATGTAGATGTCCTTAAACAAAGATTACTAAATATCTTAGAGGAACAAGGCAATACTCTTTTAACACTAAATGCTCTTCGACAAGCAGAAAATTTTTACCATATTCTGAAAAATGGACGTTTAAAACGACGTAAATCAGAAGCACAGACTCTTATTGGCAAATTCGCAGCATTAAAAGCATCAGGAGTTGCAGTTAATCCTCTCCTAATCTTTGACTTTGCAACAGGGCTAGCTTTAGATACTGCTTTGATAATTCAACTAAGTAAAATATATGGATTAGATGTACAACGACATTCAGCAAGGAAATTACTAAAGGAGCTTTCTATTAACAACAGTTTGCTAGGCGGGACTCAAATTGGGATCCAATTTTTATTAGGAGTGATTCAACACATTTTATTCCTAGCAACTCCTTTAACCGGGGGACTAAGTCTTGCACCTTCAGCACCAGTCGCTTTAGCACAAGCTGCTGTAGCAGTTCACACCACAAAACTAACCGGACGATTGGCTGCAGAGGAGCTACTTCGCAATAGCCAAATTTCAGGAGCTAATCCACAATCAATATTACGGCACCTTATAAAAACAAACCCCAGTATTCAACAATATGTATTCAGGTGGAGTATGAGAAGCAATCAGCAATGTAAAAGCATGCAAAGTCTCTTGCCATGAATCAACATTCATATTCTTCTATAGCTTTGTTAGGAACAAGTGCAGATCCTCCAACAACAGGTCACAAAGCTCTTCTAATGGGTTTAAGCAATCTCTTCCCGAAAGTCATCACTTGGGCAAGTGACAATCCAGCGAAGGAACACAAGGCCTCTCTAAAACAACGTCATGAACTTCTGAATATCTTAGTAAAAGCTATCGCTCTACCAAACATAGAACTAAAGCAAGAATTAAGTAGTCAATGGGCAATAAAGACTATAGACAAAGCTATTGAATGTTGGCCAGGAAAAAAGCTAATTCTAATAATAGGCAGTGATCTGATCAATGATCTTCCTAATTGGTTTGAAGCAAAAAACGTTCTTAGCAAGGCTCAACTAGGCATTGTTCCTCGTCAGGGTTGGCCTATGAGTAATACAGATCTAAAACCAATTTATGATCTTGGAGGTGTAATCAAAATATTACCGTTAAATATTCCTGACACTGCCAGCTCAGATATCCATACACAGCAATTGCTTTCTCAAATACCAAAAGCAATATTGCCAATTCTTAAACAAAAAAACCTTTATGGTATCTCCAAAAGAATCCAATGAGAGTATCTCTAGCTCAGCTAAATCCAATCATCGGAGACTTGGAAGGGAATAGCAAGAAAATTATTACTGCCTGCCGAAAAGCTAAGAAACAAAATGCAAACATTCTTATCACTCCTGAACTCTCCCTATTGGGCTATCCACCACGAGATTTACTTTTAAGCCCTATGTTTTTAGAACGTCAATGGGTGATTCTTGATACAATCATAAATCACATTGCAAAAGAGAGTCCGAATCTATCGCTTCTGATTGGCATTGCAGAGCCAACGAAGGACAATCAAATACCAAAATTATTCAATTCAATAGCACTAGTAAACGCAAAAGGGTGGGATATTGTTGCAAGGAAACAATTGCTTCCGACATATGATGTGTTTGATGAAAAAAGGTACTTTAGGTCTGCAAATAATTCAGGATCGATACATATCAATCTCAATGGTAAAGACTGGCACATTGGGCTAACAATATGCGAAGACTTATGGGTCGAAGAAAAAATCCAAGGGCAACGAATAATCGGGCCAGACCCAATAGCAGGTCTTACTAACAAGGGAATTGATTTACTCCTAAACCTCTCAGCATCTCCTTTTAGTCATCGCAAAGTCCTATTACGTCAAGAGATAGCTGCAGAAGCTGCAAAAAGACTATCCTGTCCCGTAATTTATCTCAATCAAGTTGGTGGAAATGACGAGTTAATATTTGATGGGTCCAGCTTTGCAACAGATAAAAAAGGAGAGGTTATTTTTAATCTACCTACATGTCGAGAGTCTATTGCTATTTGGGATTCAACTCCTACCTCACATGATTCAATTCAACCTCTAAGCGATGCTCAAGAAATACTTTTACAAGTATTAGCACTTGGGCTACGAGACTATGTCCAAAAGTGTGGATTCAAAAGTGTTGTACTTGGATTAAGTGGGGGGATTGATTCTGCGTTAGTAGCAGTTATTGCTTGTGCTGCATTAGGAGCTGAGCAAGTATCTGCTGTCTTAATGCCCTCACCTTGGAATTCAGAAAGCTCTATCACAGATGCTCATCAATTAGCTAAAAGGCTTGGGTTCCAAACAAAAATAATCCCAATTACATCTCTAATGCAAAGTTATGACAAGGCACTTGAAATACCGTTAGGGGAAATCCCTAACGGTTTAACTGCAGAAAACCTTCAAGCTCGAATCAGAGGGACTATTCTTATGGCAATAGCAAATAATGAAAACCATCTTTTATTATCAACTGGTAATAAATCTGAGTTTGCCGTTGGGTATTGCACTCTTTATGGAGACATGAATGGAGGACTATCTGTAATAGGAGACCTTTATAAAACAAGT
Source organism: Prochlorococcus sp. MIT 0603 (assembly GCF_000760215.1). NCBI lineage: Bacteria > Bacillati > Cyanobacteriota > Cyanophyceae > Synechococcales > Prochlorococcaceae > Prochlorococcus > Prochlorococcus sp. MIT 0603. The sequence continues at coordinate 120,981 of NZ_JNAW01000004.1, forward strand.
GTCATACGTTTATGCAACTGGCTTGACAGTAAAGCCTCCTATAGATGCAGAGAGCATTTAGGGCTACCAAAAGACATAGATCTTATAGGCTCTTCAATACGAAATAAGCCTCCTAGCGCAGAACTGAGTCCAAATCAACTTGATAGTGACTCACTCCCAAACTATGAAATTCTCGACCCAATTCTCAAAGGTTTAATTGAAGAAAGACATAGTCCAACAAAACTTGTGCAACAAGGATATGATTCGGTTTTAGTAAATCATATCCAAAAATTATTAAAACAATCTGAATTTAAAAGGCGACAAGCGCCACCTGTTTTAAAAGTAAGTAATCAAGCATTTGGAAGTGGTTGGAGAATACCTATTGCATCAACATAATGAGTAAGAAGCTAAGGTTAGATTTAGCAAAGTAAATACTCAAAGAAAAACCAAAAATTAAATGCCACAATCCGTCCTATCTGCACCGATTTCCAGCATCGGTATCCCTAAAGAAATCAAGCCAGACGAACTTAGAGTTGCTATTACCCCAGATGGTGTAAAGGAATTAGTAACCCAGGGTCTAGAGGTCCGAATAGAGACAGGGGCTGGAGAAGGCGTGGGAATTACTGACGAAGCCTTTGCTGAAGCAGGTGGAATTATAGCGACCCAAGATGAAGCTTGGGATGCCCATCTTATTGTCAAGGTTAAAGAGCCTCAACCTCAAGAATTCAAACTACTGCGAGAAGATATGGTCTTGTTTACATATCTACATTTGGCAGCATATCCAAAAGTTGCGGAAGCATTATTAAAAGCAGGAACAACAAGTATCGGCTATGAGACTGTCCAAATGGAGGATGGCAGCCTGCCTTTGCTTGCTCCCATGAGTGAAATTGCAGGGAGATTAGCCGCTCAAATTGGAGCTCATTTACTTGAAAAGCCTAATGGTGGTAGAGGAGTATTAATCGGAGGATGTACAGGTGTCAGACCTGCAAGAGTTATTGTATTAGGAGCAGGCACCGTAGGTTGGAACGCTGCAAGACTTGCGGCCGCCATGGATGCAGAAGTGATGCTCCTAGATCGATCACCTGAAAGGTTAAGAAAACTAGAATCACATCGCAAAGGAAGACTTGAAAGCATAGTAAGTAGCAGAGGTCTTCTTGAAAGATTAATCCCATCAGCTGATCTAATCATAGGTGCAGTGCTTACACCTGGGGGCAGGGCACCGACACTCGTCGACGAAAATATGGTTATGCAAATGAAAAGCAACTCTGTAATAGTTGATGTATCTATTGATCAGGGAGGTTGTATTGCTACAAGTATTGAAACCACTCATACAAAACCTACTGTAAATATTAAAGGAGTTCAGCATTATGCAGTAAGCAATATGCCTGGCGCAGTACCTTTTACGTCAACTGAAGCATTGGTAAGCGTTACTCTTCCATATATTCTTGGCATTGCAGGTCGTGGTCTTGAAGGGGCAATTACTGAGCGTCCTGAAATAGTATCTGGTTTAAATACAATTAGTGGCTCAATATCCCACCCTGGGGTAGCCAAAGCTCTTGGTCTCCCACCCAGACATCCAATGGCTTGCTTAAATTAAAAAATTCCAATTAAATGACAGAAACATTTCTTATAGGCCGTTTTAAAGAAGAAATAGCTATACCTTCTCTCAAAGAAAGCAATAATGAGGCAGCCTCTAGATAATTAGAAGCCGTTATAATTTTTGAAGAATATTCAGATTGAACGCTTAACCCTAATGACTCTAAGTCAACTTTTAAGACTCCAGGGTTAGAAACAATAATGAGTGGAATATCTCTCTCAATGCACCCTAAGACTGCTTCTCCACCAAGTGCTCCCTCAGGTGCAATTACTGCACCTACTTTCTCTATGCCAATCAAATCTGACATAGAAAGGCCTCTCATTGTTTTCAGGTTATCGGTAGGGATCAAATCGGGAGCTCGACTTAAGCCAACTAAAACACAAGGTAAGAATGTATAGCCAAGTTCTTCTCCAGCAGCACGGGGATCCAATGAGTCTTCCATTGGCAATGGAAACAAAGCAGGTGCATGGGCACATGGTAGAGATAAATGTCGAACCAATACATGACTGATAATTGCTTCAGCACCTCCCATCAAATCAACGCCTCTACCTTTCCTATAAGCATCTAATTGCTTGCTCTCCAAGACATCTGGGAACCTTGTCACTACAGCGATAGCAGTTGCACCTGCATCTTTTAATTTCTCCCCAGCTGTTAATAGGGTCTCTACTGTTAACAGTTCCCCCCAACCTGACCCACTAGAAGATTCTTTTAAAGATATTTCAAGAGGAGACTCGGTGGTAACCACAGGGCCTATATCCAAGCCCAAAGTTGCACGGCAACCATCAACTGATTGCAAATGTCTTTGACGTAATTCAGCTTCTAACCCTGCATCAAATAACACTCCAACTGTTTGTTTTCTAACAGGTCTCAACAACAAATCACCGCATGCAAATTTATCAATGCTAAAGCCTTCGACATATTGTATTCGCTCATCATTCCAAAAAAGGGAGGCCCCATTCATAACATTTGGATGAGTAATTAAACATCCACTAGCCGCAGCTAGTAATCGAGCAAATGGAATAGCATCGCCAGCAAACCCTCCAACTTCACAACCAATTCCAGTAGGAATTAATAAAAGGGCTGGTAATGGAGCAGAAGAATTCAAAATCTCATGAGATACTTACAACAGCTTCTATAATTAATTTTTTAGAACAATCCAATTTCTCAGAAACACTAATACTGGTTATTGCCCATCTTATAGGATCACCAAAATGCCTTAGTCGAGCAATTACAAATTGTCGAAGGTGATTAATAGGCAATGAGTCTGGCCAATCTAATTCTACTTCTAAAGATTTCAGCCTCACATTTACCTCTCTCTACCCGAAAGAACTAAAACATCTTTTATGCACTTGCACCACCAACAACCTCAAGAATTTCCTGAGTAATTGCAGCTTGCCGTGCTTTGTTGTATGTAAGGTTGAGGGTCTTGGCCAATTCTTTTGCATTATCACTAGCATTATTCATTGCAGTCATTCTGCTAGCCAGCTCAGAAGCTGCAGCTTCTTGCAATGCTCGAAGCAATTGATTCTGCAAATAAAGAGGGAGCAACGAATTCAATAAGTCATCAGGAGCCTGCTCAAAAACCACATCAGAAGGTAATGCAGGTTGATCATTCGCAGGTGCAGAATCTTTCTCTATGACAAGACGACTATCTTTTGTCGTGATCCTGAAAATTTCATCTTCATCTTCAGCTATGCCTTGTGGATCTAGAGGGAGAAGAGTTTGAACTACTGGGTTGCAGCTAACTAAACTGATAAACTTTGTATATATGATCTCAACTCTATCAGTACTTGCTGAAAGGAACTTCGACAAGACTTCACTAGTGGCCTCTTCTGCATCCTTTGATGTAGGCACTTGTTCTAGGTCTTGAAAAGAAGCACTAACCTTATACTGATTACTTCTATTTTGAAAATAAGTAATTGCTTTTCTTCCTATTAGAACCAAATCAACCTCAAATCCCTGCTTCTTCAATTCATCAAAACGTTGCTCAGTCCGTTTAATAACATTCGTATTATAACCGCCACACAAGCCACGGTCACCAGTCACAGAGAGCAATGTAACCTTCTTAACCTCACGTTTTTTGAGCAATGGGGAATCAGCAGCCTCAAATTGCATACGTGACTGAATATTCTCAAGAACTCTTGCCAAACGATCTGCAAATGGACGACTCTTAAGAACCTGATCTTGCGCACGTCGAACTTTAGCAGCTGCAACAAGACGCATTGCCTCAGTAATCTTGCGAGTGTTCTTAACGGAAACAATCCTGTCTCGGATTTCCTTTAGGTTTGCCATGAATAAAAATCTCCTGGGTACCCTAAGGTTAAGCAGATGCCAACATAGAGGACTTAACCTCATTAATTGACTCTCTCAAAACATTCTCAAGATCTTCACTGAGTTTCTTTTCAGATAAAACCTTATCTATATAATCTGGTTTACTGGTTTTTAAATATTCACGAAGTTCTGAGGAGAATTGTACTACTTGTTCAACAGGGATTTCATCAATCAAACCTTTTACACCTGCATATACAACTGCCACTTGCTCTGCGAGGTTTAAAGGTGCAAATTGAGCTTGCTTAAGAAGTTCTCTTAAACGCTTTCCTCTTTCAAGTTGTTGCTGAGTAGCTTCATCTAAATCAGAGGCAAACTGTGAGAACGCGGCAAGCTCATCAAACTGAGCTAATTCAAGTTTCAAGGTACCTGCAATCTTCTTAATTGCCTTTGTTTGAGCGGCTCCTCCTACTCGACTAACAGAGATACCAACATTAATAGCTGGCCGCAAACCTGAGTTAAAAAGATCTGCGCTTAAAAAGATTTGTCCATCAGTAATTGAAATTACATTGGTTGGAATATAAGCAGAGACATCTCCTGCTTGTGTTTCAATTATCGGCAAAGCTGTCATAGATCCACTGCCCATTGCATCAGAAAGCTTTGCAGCTCTTTCAAGCAAACGACTGTGACAATAGAAAACATCTCCTGGATAAGCCTCACGACCTGGTGGGCGTCTTAGAAGAAGAGACATCTGGCGATAAGCCTGAGCCTGTTTTGTTAAATCGTCATAAATAACTAAGGTAGCTTTACCTTGATACATAAAATGCTCAGCTATAGCTGCACCTGTATATGGAGCAAGATATTGTAATGCTGCAGCTTCTGAAGCACTAGCATTAACAACTATTGTGTATTCTAATGCCCCTTTTTCTCGTAAGACCTCAACAACTTGGGCAACAGAAGCAGACTTCTGGCCAACCGCTACATATACACAAACAACATCTTGCCCCTTCTGATTGATGATTGTATCAATCGCAATAGCTGTCTTTCCTGTTTGACGATCTCCAATAATCAACTCTCGTTGTCCTCTACCTATAGGAATCATTGCATCGATAGAAGTTATGCCTGTCTGCATAGGCTCATGTACAGACTTCCTTTTAATAATTCCAGGGGCTATAGACTCTATTAATCTTGAATCACTTGTAGGAATTTCGCCATTTCCATCAACTGGCTGACCAAGAGGGTTTACAACCCTACCCAACATTGCCTCTCCAACAGGAACAGAAGCAATTTTGCCTGTCGCTTTAACAGTACTTCCTTCTTGAATTCCAAGACCTTCCCCCATAAGAACAGCACCAACATTGTCATCTTCTAAATTCAATGCGATACCTTCAGTTCCATCTTCGAATTCAACTAATTCTCCAGCCATAGCCTTCTCAAGGCCATAAACTCTCGCAATTCCATCACCGATCTGAAGAACGGTTCCTACATTGCTTACTGAAACAGATTTATCGTAATCAGCAATTTGCTTCTTAAGAATTGAACTGATTTCGTCGGGACGTATAGAGACCATGGGAAAAGTAAGTAATTAAATAAAGAATGAAAAAGGAAGAAGGAAAGTGAAAAGAGTTTGCTTAGCTAGCTTACCTTTGCAAGCTCAAGACCCAATCGGCGAACCTGACCTGAAAGACTTGCATCGATAACCTTAGATCCAACATTGATAACAAAGCCTCCAATCAAATTAGAATCAACTTTTAAATCTAATTCTAAATTGTCAGTGCCTGCAACCGATTGAACAATTTTGAGAATTTCCAGTTGTTGATTTTCATTTAACTCAACAGCTGAAGTTACAGTAGCCAAAGCAATATTACGTTGTTCACGGTAAAGCTCCAGCAACCTTTCAAGGACTGAATCTAAAAATCCTATACGTTGTCTATCTGCTAACAACTTCAAGAGATTAAGAAAAGAAGGAGTCAAATCCTTAGAGAAGATCTTCTCAAGAACTGCTTTTTTAGTTTCAATTTCCAGTACGGGTGAAGCCATTGCACCACTAAATTCAGGAGATTGATTCCAAAGCTCTAGTAAAGATTTAGACTGTTCAACTATCTTTTCAACTTCTTTACGGCTTTCAGCTACTTGAAGGAATGCTTCAGCATATGGAGTTGTGATTGTATTCAGAAGAGGCATTAAATATCTCCAATATTTTTAATTGATTGTTTTAAAAACTTATCTTGAGATTTTTCATCAAAGTTTTTAGAAAGGCTTGATAAAGCTTTTTCGATAGCCAACTTGGCAGCTTCTCTCCTTAGTTGGCTGCTTACTCTAGAAGCTTCTAAGTTGAGATCAGATGCAGCTCCTTGCTTGATACGCGCCATTTCCAAAACAGTACGTTTCTCACTTTCCAATCGAATTGCATCAGCTCTTGCTCTGCAATCTTCTCGGATCTTACCTGCTTTTTTCTCAGCAGATGCAAGCTCTAATTTTGCTTTTTTGAGTGAATTTGACGCATCTGCCAAACGTTCTTCTGCGTCTTTAAGGTCCTGCAAAATTGTAAAACGTCGTCTCTCAAGCATACTTCCTAAGAAATTAGGAAGAAATTTGTAGAGACCAAAGATAACAACTGCAAGATTGAGAATATTCGTCTCAAATAAATTGAGATTCAGACCAAAACCTTGAGCCGCAAAAAGTAAGGAATGATTCATTTTGCTGCTAATAACCTTTGGACAATCAAATCACCTAACTCATTAGCATCAGATTGAAGCTTATTGAGAGCATTCGCACGTTGAGAATCAATTTCTCTCCTTGCATTTTCTCTAGAGGTATTGGCTTCAGAATTTGCTAAATCCAAAGCCTCTTTATAAAGCTTTTCAGAATCTTCTTCTGCCTCAGAAATGACCTTCTGCGCTGCCTTACGAGCTTCCTTAAGTTGACTCTTGAGATCACTCTCAAGCTTTTCAACCTCAGCCAGTTTGTTTTTAGCCTCGGTTCTACTAGTGAGGACATAGTCTTCTCTCTCTTCAACAACCCGACCAACGGGCTTGAAGAAAAGAACATTAAGGATGTATGTGAGGAGAACAACCTGAGCAGCCATAAGTGGCAAGGTTGCATCGAAGTCAAATAGACCTCCTTCACTAGCACCAAACAGAAGCAAGCTTGTCATGTGGCAGGGGTGCGTGAAATTAAAACGTGTCTTAAAAGTTTTAAGAGCCAGGGGAATGAATAATGATCAAATCAAGTTTGAGGAAGATCTAAAAACAAATAAAAATACTTTTGATTAAAGATCAACCCCTTCAATTTGAATTTGATTAACCAGCGAATGGGTTTGCGAAAAGCAGAACCAAAGCAACCACAAGACCATAAATGGTTAGCGATTCCATGAAAGCGAAGGAAAGAAGCAATGTACCTCTGATCTTGCCTTCTGCTTCAGGCTGGCGTGCAATGCCTTCTACTGCACCTTGAGCAGCGCTACCCTGACCGATACCAGGGCCGATAGCGCCAAGGCCTACAGCCAAACCAGCGGCAATAACAGAAGCGGCGGTGGTAATGGAATCCATAATTGAGCTAAGGATGTGAAGCGCCTTCTAAGCGCGTATTAAAGAGAAACCGGAAGTTTATACCTGCGAGGGGGACATCTCATAGTTCATACGATGGAACCAAAAGAAATTGAACCTATTCGCAAGGGTTTTGCTAGAAAATTGAAAGATTTCTAGCAACAAAAGTTTTGATTAATGATGCTCTTCTACTGCTTCACCAATGTAGTAAGCAGCAAGAGTTGCAAAAATCAAGGCTTGAATAGCACTAGTAAACAAGCCAAGAAACATTACAGGAACAGGAAGAACTAGTGGCACTAGAAAAACAAGTACTGCAACAACTAATTCATCTGCAAGAATGTTTCCGAATAAACGGAAGGAAAGAGAAAGAGGCTTCGTGAAATCTTCAACAATCTTGAACGGAAGCATGATTGGCGTTGGATGAACGTAGTACTCGAAGTAACGCAATCCTTTGTTGCTCAAGCCCGCATAAAAATATGAAAGTGAAACCAAAAGAGCCAATGCGACGGTTGTATTTATATCCGCCGTAGGTGCACCTAATTCTCCACTAGGGAGTTCAATTAACTTCCAAGGGATTAAAGCCCCACCCCAATTGCTCACAAAAATGAACAAAAAGAGAGTTCCTATAAATGGCATCCAGTCCCTATAGACTTTTTCTCCAATTTGGGTACGAGCTAAATCACGAATATAATCCCAAAGAAATTCAAGAAGATTTTGAACTCCTTTAGGATCACGTTCCATCTTTTTAGTGCCAACAACAACAAGAGTTAGCAATGCACCAATCAGAATCCAGGAAGTCATGAAGACTTGCCCATGAATTCTGACGTTTCCTATTTGCCAATAAAGATGTTGACCAACTTCAAGTGCAGCAAAAGGTAAAACAAATGGAGAGGTACCCATTTTTAGAAGAATGAAAAGTCGCCAAAGCGACATTGTGTCTTAAGTTAAGCCTTGAAACTATCTTCAAAATTAATAAACAGCTTTTTAAGCAGAAGGCTCAATCAAAAACTGAAAAATTAAAGATGGCTTATAAAGCAAAAAGCCAACCAAAGCAGGCGTTAGATCAAGTCCAGGTAATTTTGCAATCACCAAAACTAGTAATACCGGAACAATCAATTGAACCTTACTGACTGAAGATGAGGTTTTCCCAAGAGATCCAATGCTTTTTGCAAGAAGACGCAAATACAAGATTCCTGAAAAGGCTCCAATTAGAAGACTAAAAGCAGCATGAGTCCCAAAAAAGCTGATCGTAAACAAGACTGATAAAGCTGTTACGAACAAAGTCATTCTGAATATGCGTAGCTGAAGCGAAACATATTCATCAACTAAATCTCTAGAGGTGATCTCTGGAGATTCAAGGTCAATTGAAGGATTAAGGTTCTTACTGGTACCAGAATGTGCACAAATAGATTCCTCTCCAATTGGGGAGTTTTCTACTGATGTAACACGGGGCGATGCCAGCAAAGGCTCGTATACTCCAAAGGCCCGCGGAATCTACCATGCAGTAGGTAAAAAAACTGCTTTAGAACTTGAAAACTGCTTAAAAATTTTTCTTTTACTTTTTTAGACCTTCAAATGAAGCGGAAACAGCAAGCTTAGGTAAGAAAAACAACACACTAATTCCACAAAGGGCTATTTAATAAAGCCACCAAAATAAAAAAAAATCAAACTTTATATAAAATTGAATGTAAAATAGTTCTATAAGTAATGGGAAATAAAAGGCCATAACTTAAGAGAGACTGCAATTCCCTCTTAGCATTGAAGAGAAGCCAAGTCCTAAATAAATATTATTTAGGACTTGGCAAACTGGATTTTAAGAGGCTCAATAGAAAAGAACATTTCAATAAATCCTTTGACTAGCCGCACAATCAAACCGATTGAGAGAGGCTATGATCCCGCAAAGATATCAAAGAGGTACCTTGCAAGAAATGTAGCTAAAATCTCCTTCTGGCAAAGAGTTATGCCACTTCCATGGGAACTTTGGCCAGCAGAGGCAAGATTATTATTAGCTCTAATGCTTTTCTGGAGCATAGCTGGCCTTTTTATTCTTGGTTCGGCCAGCTGGTGGGTTGCAGCCAGAGAGATGGGTCAAGGTAGTTATTTCATAAATCGTCAAATAATTTGGCTGATAATTAGCTGGTCAATTGCTTCGCTCTCAATATCAATTAACCTAAGACAATGGTTGAGGCTATCCAAATCATTCTTAATAGTTTGCCTGTTATTAGTAGGAGCAACTCTTGTTTTTGGAAGCAACATTAATGGAGCTTCCCGTTGGTTAATTCTTGGTCCTATTAGGATCCAACCATCAGAATTAGTCAAACCCTTTTTAATACTTCAATCTGCAAGTCTATTTACTCAGTGGAAGCGCATAAAAAACGGACAAAAGCTTTTAGAGCTTAGTATTTTCGGCACATTAATTATTCTTATTCTAAAGCAACCAAACCTTAGCACTGCTGCACTATTAGGAATTATAATTTGGATGATTGCACTATCTGCAGGAATACGATTTAGAAATCTTTTGATAACTGCTTTATTAGGATTCAGTCTTGGCATATTTAGTATTACTAGGAATGAATACCAATTACTTCGTGTTACATCATTCCTTAATCCATGGGAAGATCCTCAGGGGAATGGCTACCAACTTATACAAAGTCTTCTAGCAATCGGTTCTGGTGGATGGTTTGGCGAAGGCTATGGACTATCCACGCAAAAGCTGCTCTATTTACCTTTCTTAAATACAGATTTTATTTTCTCAGTTTATGCTGAAGAATTTGGCTTTGCAGGATCATTTATGCTCATAGCTTTTTTAATGCTAATCGCATTCCTTGGATTAAGGATATCTCTTCGCAGTCAGAATAATTACTCTAAGCTTATCGCAATTGGTTGTAGCGCAATGCTTATTGGGCAATCAATTATGCATTTAGCTGTAGCATCAGGATCAATGCCTACAACTGGACTGCCATTACCATTTATTAGCTATGGAGGGAATTCTTTACTTTCTAGTTTTCTAATTGGAAGCTTATTACTTCGATGCTCTCTTGAGTCAACTGGTTTGATTGGTGGACTAAAAGTCAAGAAGGCACTCTACTAGATATTGTAAAATTTAAATTTAAAATACTGATTACATAGATTCTTATTTCTTACCTAAATCTTGCGATATCAGATCTAGCTCAAACCAGTGAGCAACTAATTAGCCATGGCTTGGAATCCCCAGGTCCTTTGACATTAGCAATTGTATTCATAGCTGGCGTTTTAACTAGTCTTGGGCCATGTTCTTTATCCCTTTTACCTGTAACTGTTGCTTACCTATCAGGTTTTAACGAAACACAAAACCCTTTTATTAAAAGCCTATTATTCTGCAGCGGGATTGTTTCTTCATTAGTAATCCTTGGGAGTCTAAGTGGATTATTTGGCAAGATATATGGCCAACTACCATCTGAAGTAACAATCATAGTCCCATTAATAATGGTTTTGATGGGTTTAAACTTATTAGGAATCTTAAAATTCAGACTTCCTAATGGACCTGATTTTGTTGGATTGCAAGAAAAATCTCCAAATTCTCTTGCACCAATTGCGGCAGGGCTAACATTCGGATTAGCTTCTTCTCCTTGCACAACTCCAATATTAGCTGTAATTCTTGCTTGGATAGCTCAAAGTGGGAACCCTTTGATTGGAGTTGTTATTCTTGCTTGTTTTGGATTTGGGCAAGTCATAACTTTGTTCATTGCAGGAACAACTGCAGCAGCAATTCCCAAACTTTTAGAAATGAAGCGATTCAGCAAATGGGTACCAGCATTAAGTGGCGCGATTTTTTTAATTACAGGGTTGTTAAGTCTCTTTGCTCAGTGGATATAAACAGATGAAATATTTGAGAAGAGTTATTAATTGGTTAGCCAGTTTAAAAGTTGCGATTGTTCTTTTACTTCTTATTGCAATATCCTCTTCTATTGGCACTGCAGTACCTCAAGGCCAACCTGCTGAAATTTATTTAAGCACATATAGTACGAATAAATTTTTAGGCTGGATAAATGGAGAACTATTACTGCAAATGCAGTTAGATCATGTCTACTCAAGCCTTTGGTTCATCATTCTTCTTGCCTGGCTATCACTATCGCTAATTATTTGTAGCTGGAAAAGACAATTTCCAACCCTACAAAAATCAATGGCTTGGATAGATTATAAAGACCCTAAGCAAATTCAGAAATTAGCTATATCTAAAACCTTTAAAGTCAATCAATCGGATAAAGGAATTGGAAATTTAGAAGATTATCTAATACATCAAGGGTGGAATGTTCAAAAGAAATCTTATAGATTAGCGGCTCGCAAAGGATTAATAGGGAGAGTTGGGCCCCCATTAGTTCATTTTGGCATGATAGTCCTAATGTTTGGGGCAACATTAGGTGTTTTACAAGGAGACCGGTTGGAAAAATTTCTTGCCCCAGAGAGATCTTTAGATCTACTAAGTCCTAATGGAATAAATAAAGTAAATCTCAAGCTAACTGATTTCCAAATTGAAAGAGGGCCAAATGGTGAACCTGAGCAGTTTCGATCAAAACTAGAACTAACTGATAAGAAACTAAAAAAAGAATTCACTAAAGAAATTAGTGTCAATCATCCTTTACGCTTTAACGGTATAACTATATATCAAGCAGATTGGTCTCTTGCGTCAATAACTATTCAAATAGATGGAAGCCCGAAGCTACAATTCCCTTTAAATAAAATCGATGAACTTGGCGAGCAAGTTTGGGGTGTTGTCATACCAAGTATGAACACTCCAAATGATCAAGTTCTTTTAACTGTTTCTAGTGAAGAAGGTCCTGTAAGAGCATTTAATATAAAAGGTAATTCCATCGGTTTAGCAAGGCCCGATGGGGGAATAATAGAAACTGCAAACTCTAAAATAAAAGTCTTCAATATCTTACCAAGTAGTGGAATATTACTAAAATATGACCCCGGAGTACCAATTGTTTATATAGGTTTTTCTATATTTTTAATAGGTAGTATTCTTAGTATTATATCGACTAAGCAAATTTGGATAATTTCTGAAAAAGAAAATAGTTTATTATATATAGGAGGGTTGTCAAACAGAAATACAATAGGTTTTGCCAATCAATTTCCATTAATTGTTAAAGCAGCCTATAAAAATTAAACTTTCTTCCTTGAACCATGACTTGCTTTTATAATTGTATGAATATTTCCTCGGGGATTAAAATCTGCTTCTAATTGCATCCATGAAGGGTTAGCAGCTTCAACAAAATCATTTAAAATTTTATTTGCGACCTCTTCATGAGAAATCTTCTTATTGCGATAACTGTTTATATATAACTTCAGAGATTTCAACTCCAAGACTTTTTCAAAGGGTTGGTATAACAACTTAATTACTGCAAAGTCTGGATAACCAGAGAATGGACACTGACAAGTAAATTCTGGTAATTCTATAGAAATTTCATAGTCCCTCCCAATGCTGGGATTATCAAAACATAGAATTTCTCCATTAGAAATTGATCTTTCACCATACATCTCGGAAGTTTCAGATTTCATCGCAGTAGACCTACCCAAAAATTAAGTAAATATTTTAAAACTAATTCTTTATTCATTAATGACAAGCTTGAGAAGTTAATCCTCCTGATTTTTAAATCAAGTTGCCTCGAAGGAAAAGCGATTTCAAGCAATATTCCAATATGTATCATCTATGACAAACAAAAATCTCATTAAAAGCGGTAATAGAACCAGCTCCGAAATAGCTTCTCTTATGGATATGTGGTTTGTTCATTATAATGACCGGATTAATCTAAGGGTCGCAAGTATTCATGGCATGCTTTGGATGCAAACACATTTTGAAAGCAGTCACTGGGAAACTATTTCTTCTAATGAAGTTAGCCTAAGCACAAGTGATGCAGCAATGCTTCTCAATGATGCACAAGAAGCAGGGCTAATACTAAGTTCAGTTCCAGCAATTACAATTTCACTAAATTCCAAAGAAAACTCATTAAAATAAAGATTAATAGAATCAAAGTATCCTTATGAAAAAGATAGAAGCAATTATCAGGCCTTTTAAGCTTGAAGATGTGAAGATAGCCTTGGTCAACTTAGGCATAGTTGGCATGACTGTTAGCGAGGTAAGGGGTTTTGGCAGACAAAAAGGCCAAGTAGAACGGTACAGAGGGTCTGAATTCACAGTTGAATTCCTGCAAAAACTCAAGGTTGAGGTCGTTGTTGCTGATGAAAGCGTTGAAAGTGTCTTAAAAGCATTAGCAGAAGCCGCCAAGACAGGTGAGATTGGTGATGGAAAGATCTTTATATCTCCTATTGAATCTGTTCTCAGAATTCGTACTGGAGAAGTTGATGATTCTGCCCTTTAATTACAAGGTATTTTTCACTAGCTCATGCAGATTGGGAATCTGTTCATTGCCATGACTGCTAATCCAAAGAAAATATTCATGATTACCAGCAGGACCAGTTATGGGGGAGGCAATTGCTCCCTTTATCTTCCATCCCTGAGATTTTGCAAAGTCCATTATTTTAGTTAAAGCATATAGATGAGATTTAGGATCTTTTACCACTCCCCCTTTTCCTACTAAATCTCTGCCAACCTCAAACTGAGGTTTTACCAAAAGCAATGCTTCATGATCGTTCTGCTTCAGAAGAGATTTAATACTAGGAAGAACAAGTTGTAAAGAAATAAAGGACAAATCTGCTACAGCTAAACTCGGTGGGATATCTCGCGGATCGTATAAGTCCATAGGCTTCAGATTACGAATATTAGTTCTCTCTCTTAATACAACTCTTGAATCATTTCTTAAAGACCATGCAATTTGTCCATAACCAACATCAATTCCATAGACCTGAGAGGCCCCTCTCTGCAACAGACAATCAGTAAACCCTCCCGTTGAAATCCCAGCATCTAGACATACTCTCCTAGCAGTTTTTATTGGGAATTGGTCTAAAGCAGCTTCTATCTTTTCACCACCTCTAGAAACATATTTTGGAGATCTCTTAATAGTTATCTCAAGATCATTGGAAACTTGTTTCCCAGGTTTATCTAAGAGATTTCCAGAAATATCTCTTACTTGTCCTGCTCTGATAAGTTTTTGTGCGTGCTCACGAGTAGGCACAAGACCTTTGGTCAGGAGGTGAACATCAAGTCGGTTTTTTTTGGTCATATCGTCATAAAAGCAAACAAGAAACCGAATAAAAACCGCAGAAGTTAATGGTTTTGGAAAATCTATTAGAAGATTTATCAAATGCATCCCAAAAGGACGTAATGGAAAAAAGCTTTAAACCACACAAAAAAGGTAAGAAGGCTTTTAGGAAGCATATTCATTTAATGCCAGTGGTGAAAAGTTCAAATCTTTTAGAACTCCTTCGTCCAGGAAGTTTTGTTCGATTAGAAAATCAACCACTTGATTTACCTCCTTTTCAGTTAATTTCCTGCAAAGGAGGGAGGTGCTTTGTTAGGCAACAAACTTGGGGGAAATATATTCATTGGGAAGTTGCACACCACCGATTAAAGTCAGCTTAAACAAAAAGAACTACATTTTAGTTCTATAGAAAAATTTAAATTCCTTTGATTGATCGTTACACACTCCCTGAAATGGGGAAAATTTGGACTGAACATGCCAAGTTTCAAAGCTGGCTAGACGTAGAAGTTGCTGCATGTGAAGCCAACGCAGAACTAGGCAAGATTCCTCAACATGCAATGAAAGAGATAAGAGAAAAAGCTAACTTCAGTACAACAAGAATTCTTGAGATCGAATCAGAAGTTAAACATGATGTGATTGCATTCCTTACAAATTTAAATGAAGTTATTGGGGATTCAGGCCGATTTATTCACGTTGGGATGACCAGTAGTGATGTATTAGATACTGGCCTGGCCTTGCAATTAAAAGCTGCTGTAAAGCTATTAATTAAAGAAATAAAAATACTTCAGGAGGTAATCAGGGCAAAAGCAAAGGCTCACAAAAATACATTTATGATTGGGAGATCACATGCAATTCATGGCGAACCCATTACTTTTGGATTCAAGCTTGCTGGATGGTTAGCTGAAACTATTAGAAATCAAGAAAGACTTGAAGAATTAGAAAAAAATATCTCTGTGGGTCAAATCAGTGGTGCAATGGGAACATATGCCAACACTAATCCTGAAATCGAAAGAATTACTTGTGAGCATTTGGGCTTAATTCCAGATACAGCAAGTACACAAGTGATCTCACGAGACCGACATGCTGACTATGTTCAAACACTTGCTTTAGTTGGTTGTTCATTAGATCGATTTGCTACTGAGATCAGAAACCTACAAAGGACTGATGTCCTTGAAGTAGAAGAAGGTTTTTCTAAGGGACAAAAAGGTAGCTCTGCTATGCCTCATAAAAGGAATCCAATTAGGAGTGAACGTATTAGCGGACTTGCAAGGGTTCTTAGAAGCTATGTAGTGGCTGCGTTGGAAAATGTTGCTTTATGGCATGAGCGGGATATTAGCCATAGTTCAACAGAAAGAATGATGTTGCCTGATACATCAATAACTCTGCACTTCATGTTAAGAGAAATGAGCGAAGTCATACAAGGGCTAGGAGTCTATGAAGGGAATATGATCAAAAACATGAATGTTTATGGTGGCGTCGTTTTCAGTCAGCGTGTCCTTTTAGCGCTTGTAGAAAAAGGTATGAAACGCGAAGAAGCATATGAATTGGTACAAAAGCATGCTCATAATGCTTGGAATACAGATTCGGGTAATTTCCGAGCTAACCTTATAGCAGATAAAGCAATTACAACCATACTTTCATTAGAGCAACTCAATAGTTGCTTTAGTCCTGAGATACACCAAGATAATCTAGATGTTATTTGGAATCGACTTGATCTTTAAGTCTATTTCCCCAGCATTTAGGTTCTTAATCACTAATGACTAGAGATGTCTTCAAAAGAAAATTCAATGACTCAATTATTGCGACTAGAAACTGACAGCATGGGGACAATAGAGGTTCCTAAAGACTCCCTATGGGGAGCCCAAACACAAAGAGCACTAATTCATTTTGCGATTGGAGACAACAAGATCCCCATTAAACTTATTTATGCCTTAACAAAAATTAAAAAGTGTGCAGCCATAACTAATTATGGCTTAGGGGTGATTACAGCAACTGATAAAGACTACATTATTCAAGCATGCGAAGAAATCATTTCAGGTCGTCATGACAATCAATTTCCACTTACGGTATGGCAAACAGGAAGTGGTACTCAAACAAACATGAATGTAAACGAAGTTATTAGCAATATTGCAGCACTAGTCAGCGGTAACGACTTAGGTAGTCATAAACCATTGCATCCAAATGATCATGTAAACCGCTCACAATCAACTAATGATGTATTTCCATCGGCAATTCATATAGCAACAGTACAAGAAATTCTTGGGAATCTTATACCGGAACTTGAATTACTGACTAATGTATTTGAGGAAAAAATAAGTGAGTGGGATCAAATTGTTAAAACTGGCAGAACCCATCTTCAAGATGCTGTACCTTTAACTCTTGGACAAGAAGCATCTGCTTGGAAAGAGCAACTCCTAATAGCTAGTAACAGAATTAAAGGAAGTATCAAAGAACTTTTTTCACTACCTCTTGGAGGGACGGCAATCGGAACAGGGGTCAATACACCAAAAAATTTCGACAAAGAGATTGTAAATGAAATTGCAAAATTAACCGGATTACCTTTTCAACCTGCTGTTAATAAGTTTGCCATTATGGCTAGTCATGATGGATTAGTTAATACGATGTCTCAATTAAAATTACTAGCTGTATCACTATTTAAAATAGTCAATGATCTGCGTCTCCTGGGGTCTGGACCACGAGCAGGGCTAGGAGAGCTATTGCTCCCAGCCAATGAACCAGGTAGCTCTATCATGCCAGGGAAGGTTAACCCAACACAATGCGAAGCCATGGCAATGGTTTGCACTCAAATAATGGCCCTCGACACTGCAGTAAGTATGGCTGGGAGTGGTGGACATCTACAAATGAACGCTTACAAACCTTTAATAGGATTCAACATTTTACAAAGCATTGAGCTGCTCACTAGTGCTTGCAAAAGATCTAGAATATCTATGATAGAAAATATTCAGCCTAACTTAAATACAATCCAAAGGAATCTCGACCAATCACTAATGCTCGTCACAAGTTTATCCCCAAAAATTGGTTATGAAAAAGCTAGTGAGATCGCCCAGTATGCTCATCTACAGAACGTAAGTCTCAGAGAAGCATCAAAGCATTTAGGATATGTAAGCGAAGAAGAATTTAATAAGCTTGTCGATCCAAGATTAATGGCTGGTCTAAATTAACTCTCTGTCATAGTTATAGATTCTCATTAGACAGTTGTTCAGTGGCAGGGTTTGAACTTACCTGATTCGCAGTTTCTTTGTATAGAAGATCCTCCTCTTCACGAACTGGAAATCTATTCAACGATTTTAATGATATAGCAGCATTACATTTCAACTGTTTACTAATTGCCCAGCAATAAGGAAGTTGTGCAAGTAGATCAATAGTACGACGGATTATTCTTACCACATCACCCTCGTCTAATGAAGTATTGGCAATTAAATCATTCCAAGTTGAGCCATTAGCCCATTTTTCTACTAAGCCCATCATCTCAGGATTGAGATGAATTGGTACATCTACACTAAATCTTTGCTGAACTCTCAAAAGCTCACGGTGAACGCCTGAAAGATCGTTCAGAGCTTCTAAAGATTCAGAAGAAGGCCGGAACCCAGTCCATATATCAGGTCGATTTACTTCAGTGCTAATAGCTTGCAAAACACCCGCCAATTGAGAAGGGTGTAACTCATCTAAATGGCCACTCATTAGAACAAGACCTAACCACAGTTCATTATCTCCTCTTATTACACCAACAGTTCTTCCTATTTCTGTGGACTCTAAATTGTCCACACATCCAAAGTATTCCAAAATCTCAAGAAGTGCCAAAAAAAGTTCCCAATGACGATTGGCTCGATGGTGAATCAATTGCTTGCGATCCTGTATCTCAAGATGAAGTTCCTCCATTCGTCGTCGATGTTTCTTGAGTTTTTTTCTATCGCCCCATTGATGCGCTGGCAAATTGAATAACTCTTCTTCTAAAGATTTGACGAGAGCAGCCTGAGAAAGAACTTCACTTGCAAGATCATACTGCGGGGTATGCATGTCATGAGCTTGGGCTGCCTCTGAAATAAGAAAAGCAATTTCATTACTATTTTGATCTCCATAAGATATCTCCCCTAGACGTTTCAATACAGGGCTTTTTATAGATTGAACATTCAAGCAACTCAAGTCTGCATGAAGACCTACTACAGACTGGCAAGCAATCAGGATCCAAATATTTTCATCGGTTAAACATAAAAGAAGTGGTGAATGGTTTAATTTCTTATATTTCTCGACAATTACTGCAGGAATAACTCTTCCCCCAAATGAAGAAACCTTTAAGCTAATTAGAGAACCAATACTTGCAAAGTCTAAAGCCAATATAAGTTCACTTGAAAGAGTGTCTGCTGCTTGTTTCTGGAGGATACGAAATAATCGTCTCTCTTCTTTAAGCCGGTTTCTACGTTTTTCGTAATCTTCAAAATCATCCCATGGAATATCACCAACCACAGCCCTTACTTTAGCCAATTCATTGCTTAACTCGTCCAAAACTTGCTCTTCATCAAACAAATCCAGACCAGCCAAATAACACCCAAAGCTTCTTTGAACCAACTCTCTGGATTTTTCAAGATCATAACGCTGCAGAAGGTTTAATACCATTCCATAACTGGGAGTAAACTGACTTATCAAAGGATTGGCAGAGCACATCGCTAATTGCCCCGCTTCCCGAACACCTTCAAATCGAGTTTGCACAGTAATGACATGTCCTTGAGGATCTAAGCCACGTCTACCGGCTCTTCCGGCCATCTGCAAAAATTCACTGCCTGTTAGTTGTCGATGTCCATTCTCAGTTCGCTTGGACAGTGAAGAGATAACAGTACTACGAGCAGGCATATTAATTCCTACAGCTAATGTCTCTGTCGCAAAAACAACTTTTACCAACCCTTGTTGAAATAATTCCTCAATCAACTCTTTCCATGCAGGCAAAACACCTGCATGATGAGAAGCAATCCCTCTTCGAAGAGCATCAAGATGAACCCCGTCACGAATCCCTTCGGGATTCTTTTTAATATATGTATTTAAGCGAGCTTCAATCCTTTCTTTTTCAGCATTAGAAACTAAAGCCAATGAGCCTGAAATATCTTTCACTGCCCTATCACATCCTCGGCGACTAAATATGAAATAAATAGCTGGGAGCATTTCTCTCTCAGCCATTTTATTAACAACAAATCTTATTGAAGGAGCTTCAGGTTGTAATTGCCTAGGAGAAGAGCGCCCCTTACGCCTTTGCCCTTTTGGAGGTCGCCAAACTTTACAATTTGGATGTAACCCTGTTCGAGAATCATTTAATAAGGGATGCAAACCTTTTGCACTGCAAAAATTAAAGTTCAGTGGTACTGGCCGAAAATCACTCAATATCAATTCCGTAGGTCCATGTACCTTCTGAATCCAATCAGTCAATTGCCCAGCATTAGCAACTGTTGCTGATAGTGCTACTAATTGAACCGATGAAGGGCAATGAATAATCGACTCTTCCCAAACAGTTCCTCGTTGAGAATCATTCATATAGTGGCATTCATCTAATACAACAGCTTCAACATCTGCAAGCGGGTCATCATATTCATCCGCTTCTGCATAAAGCATATTTCTAAAGATTTCTGTTGTCATAACAGTTATAGGGGCTCCTCTATTAACACTCACATCACCCGTAAGCAGAGCAACATTTTCATAGCCAAATTGATTACGGAAATCTCTCAGTTTCTGGTTAGATAAAGCTTTTAATGGTGTTGTATATAAAACCTTTTGATCATGAGCAATAGCTCGATAAATGGCATATTCTCCAATGACAGTTTTACCAGAACCAGTAGGCGCACTCACTACCACAGAGTGTCCTTGATTTAAAGCATCAATAGCCTCAAGCTGGAAATCATCTAAGAGAAATGGGAAAATGTCTCCTGGATCTAAATCCTCATGACCAAAATTAGAAATCGTTTTTCTCGCCTCCAAGACCAACCTAATTTATCCTAATAAATCAACCCAGTTCCCTCATCTAATAATTTCACCTCATAAAAGGCATCCAAATGCCCAATATGAAATCAGTTCAACCAGCAAACTCCTCTTAAAATAGCGTTATGAAAGAAATCCCTCAGTCAAGATTACGTAAAATAAGAACATTGACACTGAGTGAAGATTCAGGTCATTTAAGATTGCTGAACAACGATGAAGAGATCTCTCTCATAGATCTAGCCAGTAATGATTATCTCGGGCTTAGTCAAGATTCCAGATTAATCGAGGCCGCGAAACAATCAATGATTTCTGAAGGTATTGGTGCTGGCGGGTCACGTCTTGTAACTGGTAATCGTCCGATACACAACAAACTGGAAAAAGCTCTGAGCAAGTGGCTTGGCTTTGAAAAAGTATTACTTTTCCCTAGTGGATTTCAAGCTAATATCGCAGCAATGAATGCATTGGCTAATCGAAAAACTGTAGTCATAGCAGACAAGTTCATCCATCACTCTCTATTAGTTGGTATAAAATCAAGCGGGGCAAAGCTTAAGCGATTTAATCACAACAGCCTTACTGATCTAGAAAGGTTGCTAAAAATACATGTTAAGAAAGAATCTTATTATCCACCTTTAGTGGTCACTGAAAGTCTATTTAGCATGGAGGGGACTAGCCCAAAACTTAAGGAAATCGCCGCTTTATGTAACCAATATCACGCCATGCTTTTTGTAGACGAAGCACATGCTTTAGGAGTAATGGGCTCCCAAGGGCGAGGTCTGTGTTATGAATTATCACAGACAATAACAATGATTAGTGGGACTTTTGGTAAGGCATTTGGTAGCGGAGGTGCTTTCCTGGCAACAAACAATGTCCTTGGTGAACAGATAATTCAAACTAGCGGTGCTTTCCGTTATACAACTGCTCTTGCCCCTCCATTAGCTGCTGCTGCTTTAGAAGCACTTAATATTATTAAGTCAGACCCACATAAAGGGGAAAAGCTTCAAGCAAAATCTTTACTTTGGAGATCAGAACTTTCCAAGAATGGATGGGCTTACCCGAAAGGGAATGGTCCCATTATTTCACTTGTAATAGGCAGTGATCAAGAATCTCTCAACAAACAACATCAACTCGAAAAGAATGGTCTCCTAACTATGGCTATAAGACCACCGACTGTTCCAGAAGGGACAGCTCGTCTAAGATTGGTGGTTAGAGATAATTTACCTAACGGCACATTGAAAAAATTATTACTTCATCTTGGCAAACAACTATGAAACAGGTGATCACTATGCATGGTTGGTGTGGTGATAGCACCTATTGGATTAATTGGGAAAACCACTTTAAAAACAATGGATGGCTCTGGCAAAATTCCGAGAGAGGCTATGGATATATCAATAGTTATCAACCTCTATGGGAAGAAAATCTAAAGAGTTCAAATAAACATAGAAAAGTTCTACTTTGTCATTCTCTTGGGATGCATCTAATTCCCAAGCAAATACTGTCCGAGGCATCTGATATTATCCTGCTTAATAGTTTTAGTCGTTTCATCCCTAATAGCAAAAAAAGTAGAGCTATAAAAGTTGGCTTGCAAGGCATGCAAAAGCATTTTTTTACAAGCACAGAAGAAGCTATGCTTTTAAAGTTTCTTATAAAAGCAAGTGATCCCTATCCAATCAATCAATCACTTAAAGGTCCTCTTAACAAAGGAATTTCTTTAGAAGGACGAAAAAAACTAATTACCGATTTGAATATGCTGATAAACACGAATGGATTACCTCCAGGACTCACTAAACAAACAAATGTTCTAGTAGTAAATGGCGCAGACGACAAAATCATTGGGACATCAACAACTAATGAACTATTAAGAGATCTCCGAAAATATCTTCATTCACCACCAATTCACTGGATAGTGAAAGGACAAGGCCACTTTATTGATTTTTCTAAAGTAATTACAAAAATTAATAGCTGGTTACTCAAAGCACAATGACTATACGCAAGCAAAATCCTATAATTAAAAACTTTGGCCAAGTTTCTGAAACATATAACAAAGCTGCATTCTTACAAACTGTATTTGCAAACAAAATTGCTGAGCAATGTTCCAAACAAAATGTACCCCAAGGTCTTTGGCTTGATTTAGGTTCAGGTACTGGCCTGCTTGCTGATGCACTTGAAAAGATCTATACCAATCAAGCAGTGTACAGAGTAGATGGTTCCTCAAATATGTTGAAACAACACCCTCAAAATAGTCTCACAAAAGTCTTTGATTTAAATGCTGGTCTACCTAAATTAATAGAGCCACCAACCCTAATTGCATCAAGTTTTGCACTCCATTGGTTAAAAGATCCTGAAACAAGATTAAAAGAGTGGTTCTCAAGTTTGGCTCCAAAAGGTTGGCTAGCAATAGCTTTACCTGTCCAAGAAAGCTTCCCTGAGTGGCATAAGGCTGCAATTCAAGCAAATGTGAAATGCACTGCAATCCAATTCCCTTGTCACACTTCATTGCTTAAAGTAATCACTAAAGAAAATATCAAATTTCAAACAATCGAAAGGATTACACAAGAAGCATCAAGTGTAACTAAATTGTTGAAATCTTTTGTACATGTTGGAGCACATACCAGCACAAGCAAATCACTTAAAGTGAGTGAATGGCGAAGACTACAAAAATCATGGCCAACATCTACAAAGAATCATCTTCATCAACTGACCTGGTCCATCCAAATACTTATAGCTCAAAAATGAATTTGCAAACTTTACGAGTAATAGTATGTGGAACAGATACGGATGTTGGTAAAACTATTGTAAGTAGCCTTCTTGTTCAAGGCTTAAATGCTATTTATTGGAAACCTATCCAAAGTGGACTTGAAGATGGTAGTGACACAAATACAGTATGCGATCTTTTAAGCCTCCCCAAAGGAAGGTATCTGCCAGAACTTTACAAATTCAAAGCACCTGTTTCGCCACACTGGGCAGCAGAGCAAGAAAATACAATGATTAAATCTCATACTTTAAAATTACCTATTAGAAAACACCCTCTTGTAATAGAGACTGCTGGAGGTGTCATGGTGCCATTAAATCGACAATATTTGCAAATAGATCTATTAGAAGAGTGGATGTTGCCAATCATCCTTGTCGCAAGAAGCGGGTTAGGTACCCTTAATCACACACTCCTTACTATTGAGGCTTTAAAAAAAAGAAAGATCCCTATTTTGGGAATAATTCTCAATGGAGCCTTCCATAAAGACAATCCAAAAACATTGCAAGAATTTGGAGGGATACCTATACTTGCTCAATTGCCAATCTTATCAAAGATATCAACCGAAAGTCTTTCTGAACAATGGACAAAGCAAAAGCTAGCTCATCAAATTGAAATCGCATTAAGGCTAACTAATTAGGTGTTGCTCTACCCGAAATGAAAACTTCCTGAATAGTACTTTTTAAATTGACTTAAGATGCCAAGGAACTATTCCAAATTAAAAATATAAAAAGAAAAATGCCTTGAGATTGATTACAGTAATTACTAATATTAAAGAAAAAATAGAGTTATTATTATTTTTCGACACGTGAACTATTAATTACTTCTTCTTTTTCTAATTTCAACAAAATGAATAGCTCCAAAAACAATATCAAATCATTTAATCAAGAATGGCATCCCAATATCTGGCCACCTTTTACACAAATAACCCTTTCACAACCACCTCAGAAAATAATACGTGGCAAAGGCTCTCTTCTTTATCGAAAAGATGGAAGCTCCCTTATCGATGCAATTAGCAGCTGGTGGGTAACACTTCATGGGCATTCAGATCCTTTTATAGCAGAAGCTATTTATCAACAGGCAAATCAACTTGAGCAAGTAATCTTCGCTGACTTTACACATGAACAAGCAGAGAAGCTTTCAGAAAGGTTAAGTAGAGCAACAGGTCTTCAACGCTTGTTTTTTTCTGACAACGGTTCAACTGCTGTAGAAGTAGCTCTTAAGCTTGCATTGCAATGGTGGCATAACAAAGGAGAAGCAAGACAACAGATAATTGCATTTGAAGGTGCCTACCATGGTGATACTTTTGGAGCTATGGCGGTCGGAGAACGTAATTTATTTAACGAGCCATTTGAAAAAATGCTTTTCCCTGTGAGCAGAGTACCCTGGCCTGCTACTTGGTGGAATGATGCAGAAGTTGAAGAGCGTGAGGAGAAAGCCATAAAAAAACTTGAAGAATTGCTCGAAACACCTACTGCAGCTGTGATCCTTGAGCCACTTATTCAAGGTGCAGGTGGGATGACAATGGTTAGAAGTGAGTTTTTAGAAAAGGTTCAAAGGGTTGTCCGTCAATCCACGGCATTGCTAATCGCTGATGAAGTTATGGTTGGGTTTGGGAGGAGTGGATCCTTATTCGCATCACAGCGTGCCAAGATTTTTCCAGACTTAATGGCTTTATCAAAAGGTTTAACCGGTGGATCCCTCCCAATGGGTGTAACTATGGCGAGTGAGAAAATCTTCGAATGTTTTATCAACGACAATCCGCGAAACACTTTTTGGCATGGGCATAGTTTTACAGCAAATCCTTTAGGTTGTGCAGCGGCAAATGCAAGCTTAGATCTCCTTGAAAGAAATCCAAACTCATACCGTAATTTCGAATCCAGGCATTTACCACACCTCAAAGAGATTGCTAATCATCCAAAAGTGAAGCGAGTTAGACTCACTGGGACAATTGCTGCTTTTGAGTTGAAAACAAATAATAAAGATGGTTATCTAAATGTAGCTGGTAAAAGCATTAAGGCCTACGCATTAGAGCGCAATGTATTTATAAGGCCTCTTGGAAATGTGATATACCTTTTGCCTCCACTATGCATTACTAATGAGCAATTAAGTTATTGTTATTCAGTAATCCAATCTGGTCTAGACAATTTCTAATTAATCAAGGGCCATGTTTTAAAGCTGCTTCAATATCTTGTCGAGGCAAGCCATATGGAAAGCTAAATTGACTTTTCATACCACTATCACTCCATACTATTGTCAACTCATCTTGTTGAATCATTATCTCAGCTGACCATTGAGACTTCTTCCATATCCAAAGACATGGATTTTGAGTGTTTTGTTCGGCTCCAAGGGTGCGTAACCAAAGTTCTAAAGCAACTAAAGAATGTTGGTTCAATGGTGTGCTTGCAGGGGGGAGAGTCGTCATTACAAATCAAGCATGAAGTAATACTTAAGGGAACAATGTCTAATATTTATAGCCAACTTGGGTTTATATATAATGCTTTCCCATTAACAATTGCAAAGGTAATTCCCAATATTAGACTAATGCCCAATGCAAGACATAGCAGCATCAAAGAAAACAATTCCCCACCAGAAAGTGGTCTTCTATTACCAGTATTAATAACTGTTTTAATAGAAACACTTTTATTCATCTGATAGCTCTTATCAAAAACTTCATTAGTTAACGTTGAATCTTTTAAAGTATGGTCATATAACTTTCTCCTAATAGGATCAGAAAGTATTTCATAAGCTTCACATACTTCACGAAATTGTTCTGACGCTTCATCAACTGGGAGCAATGTAATGTCTGGATGCAAAACCTTACTTAAACCATGAAATGCCTTCTTAATACTATGCAAATCAGCACTGTGAGGAACTCCCAAGATTTTGTAATAACTTCTAGTCACAATCAAGAAGTCGATCTCAAAAAGATCTGAGGATTTTTACATCCCAATTCTATATAAACATTACTTAAAACTATGCTGAAACAAACTGAATTTAAAAAATTAGAAAATGAAATCTGGGCTCATCTAGGATGGCAACCTTCTAAGCAACAACTAGAGCAACTTAGCAAACTGCAGTTATTGCTGAAAAAATGGAATAAACAAGTTAATTTAACTCGTCTGATAGAAGGTAACGATTTTTGGGTATGTCAAATCCTTGACAGCCTTTGGCCAATCAAGGAAATGCTTCTAAGACAAGAAGAAGCTGTGAAAATAATTGATGTAGGAACAGGCTGCGGACTTCCAGGCTTAGCCCTTGCAATAGCTCTAAAAAACTCGTCTGTAACATTAGTAGATTCCATATTGAAAAAAACAAATGCCATAGAAACAATCGTTAAGGAACTAGGTTTAATAGACAGAGTAAATATTCGCACCGAACGCATAGAAGTTACAGGCCAAAACCTAACTTTTAGAAGTAGCTTTGATTTAGCTTTAGCCAGAGCAGTGGCTAAAGGTCCTGTATTAGCTGAGTATTTAATCCCACTTTTAAATCAAAGTGGACAAGGGATCATCTACAAAGGTAAATGGGGTAACAATGAGCAATTTGAATTAAAAGCAGCACTTTCCAAACTTCATGGGGAAATGCAGGAAGTTAAAAGTTTCGAGTTACCTCAAGATAAAGGTATCAGACATGTCATATTTCTAAGATGCAAAAATAAATGTCCACCCGAATATCCAAGGGCAATAGGTATACCTACTAAAAAACCTTTAAACAACTAATTTGAAGACAAAGGAGTTAAGGAACTCCCTTTATATCTTTCTCTAAGTTCACGAAGTCTTTCAATGATTTTATTAGGCCAAGGACTTAATCGAAGTACTAGTCTTATGGAATCTTCACTGACTTCGCCATCTAAGCAATTAGAGTTGGCACCTGGGAACCAATGACTACCATTTCCTAGCAAGCCATAACGTGCCTGCACATAAGCGTCCATATCCCAAGATTTGTAAAGGGTATACAACCACATCAAAACAGGGATATTAATGTGCCCAGGCGTTTGCTTCCAACTAGGCAATCCATCCTTCCATGTGTTCATCCATTCTTCACCAAGTGACGCATTAGCGGCATTACTAAGACGTTTTGTAATCTCTGGCAAGAAGCAATGTCTCTGGTCAAATAAATTTACGGCCTGAAGGTGAAGATTAAAATCTTGAATACTTGATATCCCAACACTTAAAGTATGTACTCTGTGGTCACTCAAACAAAATAAATCATTAAAAACAATGGGATGAAGAGGTAAGCATAGTTCCAATAATTTATCTGAAGGACTATGTAAATGGCCTCCCTTATCAGTAGGGCTAATAACAAAAACACCTAAATCATATTTCGCAGCAGCCGACAAAGCTGGCTCATTATCCTGAAAAATAAAATACCAATGAAGATTTACATAATCAAACTCATTTGTCTCAATAGCCTTAACAATAAGATCAGTCTCTCCATGAGTAGAAAATCCAACATGATCGATAAGCCCTTTATTCTGCCATCTCCTAACAACATCCATGCATCCACCAGGACGCAAAGTTTGCTCAAGATGCTCAGGAAGATTTAATCCATGTATCGCAAGAAGATGTAGCTTTTTGCATTGCAAGTTGGAGAAACTTACTTGAAGTTCTTCTTCAAATTCAGTGGGGTCTTCTCTTGGTGGAATTTTAGTTTGAATAATTCGTTTACAATCAATAATCCTCCTCTTCCCCCAACCAAGCTGCAATTCTGAAGTACCGTAATGTCTTGCAGTCTCTAAATGGTGGAATCCGTTCTTAGCTGCAAATTGCAATATTTCCTCTAGGTTAGTTTGACTATTATCCAGAATATCCTCTGGAGCCAAATCCTTCCAACTCTGCTGAAAGCGCATCCCTCCTATCGACAAAATAGGCATATTTATTTCTGTTCGTCCAAAACGGCGAGTCGGTACTGAGTTAACATCACTAAACATTTTTTACTACTTCAAAAAAAAAAACAAATCTCACCTTAATGGTGGTAAGCCAAGAGATCGAATGGGAGTTTCTTTCAATTTACGCTTTAGATTATCTAAGTCTTCAAATCCAACCCAATCAATACAGTTTACTGGACAAGTATCTATTGCTTCTTGAATTAACTGAGTACTATCTCCATCTTGGCGAAATGCTCTAGCCCTGCCATTTACTGGCTCCATTGCAAAAGTATTAGTGGCAACACAACTGCAATATGTACAACCTATGCATAAAGATTCATCAACCCAGACTGCTTTTGAACGTAGCTGCCCTCCCAGAACGGGTTCTTTCCCATTCTTTTGGGTTTCGTTTAATGCTTTTACTTGAAAAGCTAATACAGGGTCATTAGTCAATAGACTAATAAATTAAGAGTCCCAGCGTGTAACAACTAACTCAATCGACCCATCAAGATTATTTTTTCTTTCAGTCACTTCAAACCCTTCTTCCGCGGTAGCTGAAAGTACGGTGCTCAATGCATATTGCTGAGTTAGCTTCGATAAAAAGCGATCAACAGGAATTGTTTCCTTCCAAAGATCTAAATCAGTTACAAGCTCATAAGCCTTTGTATTTTGATTCCATCTAAAACCAATATCGCCTCCTTTAGTCATTTTAACTTTCAATTCCGCCTGAACAGTTTGGCCACGATAACCACGAACATGTTGTTGACCTTGTTCAGGAACATAGCCTAATTGAATCAAAGCCTGAAGAAGAGGCTCTTTTTTACGTAGCTGAGTTTTGACGGTACTAAAATGAGACATCAGATGATTTGAATTTGCTCTGGAGTTAGCTGTGACTGAACTGCTGAGGAACTGTTATAAGCCTCAGAAGTCAACTCAGTCTGCTCAACACTGCCTAAAGCAGCCTCAAGCTTTTTGGTCAACTGATAACAGTCCTGACCAATCACTCCCTCAACGGTCTCTTCAACCAAGCCATCTTGTCGAATCTTAAATTTAAGGGTTCGATTAGGCATTAAGGGAAATTAAATGATTTAAATGATATATAAAACTGAGCCAAAAAGTGTACACAATTGATACAAGTAAACATTAACAATCAAAAATTACAATAAAACGCCATTTTCCATAAGACTTTTCAGCCTGGAAACTACCTCTGGGTTTTTTATTTGTTCCAAAGCAATTCTCGCCTCATATCTGACTGAAGGTTCTAGATCATGAACTAAAACAAGGAAAAGGCCTTCACTTAGTTCAGTTTTTAAATGCTCTGATAATTTTTCATATAAACGCCCTAGTGACCAAATACAATTACTGCGAACCAGTGGTTCTTGATCAATTCGTAATCCAAGAAGAAGCTCTGACACTACAATTTGTGCTTGTTCAATAGAGGAGGCCCCAACTTCAGCTAGAGAGCTGGCAGCCCATAATCTCACGGCCGCAACATCATTATGCAAAGCCGTAATTAATGGCTCCATTACTGGGAAACCTGAATAATTACCTAAACTCCATGCAGCAGCCTTTCTTACGTAAGCATTTGCATCTGACTGTAATAAAGCAAGGAGACTCTCGACTGCTTGAGGAGATGGATTTCTACCTAATGCATATACAGCGCTCATTCTCAATACTGGGCAAGATTCTTTCAATAAGGGTATTAAGTATGGAAGGGCTCTTTCATCTCTATGCTCACAAAAAACCCTCAATCCCTGCAAACATTCTTCTTTCCCCTGCTGTAACCATTTCAAGCCCAATTGGCATTCATTGGAAACCTGGCTTCCATCTGAATTAAATGCTTCAAGTTCAATATCATCTAGGGGGTCACCCTGTAGTTCAGCTGCCAACTCTTTTGCAAGAATATCAGGATCAATCGCAAGACTTTTTAGTCCCTCATCAGCTGATTTGAATCTCTCTTGTTTCATATTCAGATATTAACCAGAGTAAGCAACCTCTGATTTACCCATGAGGCGCAGGTGCAAGCATATCTCCTGGCAACCAAATACGTGCAGTTACAGCGAATAACGCTAAACCAAAGAGAGAGACTATGATTAGAGGTAGAATTGTTGTTCGTAAAAAGCTCAATGGAAAAATCTTTTTGAATCATCTTGCTTCAAAGTCTAAAAAGAATAAACATTAATACAATCAAAAAGATCTTTTGAAGAAATTTCTTTTCATTACTAAGAAAGACAAAACAGCACATGATAAGCCTAGCCAGGCTGTTATTTGCTGATGCAATAAGAAACCACCAGTTGCAAAAAGTAATCCAAACAATACTCCAACACTCAACATGAAACGCATTATCAAATTCTGCAAAGAGTGCACTGGAGTAACTCCAAAGCGTTTTCGCAAATGCTCCCAACCAGGCCCCGGAGGTCTTACAAGACGAACAAACCCCTCTAATACTTCTTCGCTTTCAGGAGGTGTTATCCACAAAGCAATTAACCAGACTATTGCTGTGATTACAGTTGTAAACATAAGCTTGATACCATAATCATCAATACGAAGAAGAGGTACAACAGATGTTGTAAATCCAATAAAAAAGCCACATATCATTGCAGCTAACTCAGCTGCTGCATTAATGCGCCACCAAAACCATCTTAAAACGAGAACAACTCCTGGTCCTGTACCCATAGCTATAACCAACCGAAATATTGCGCCAATACTTTCACTAAATAATGCAGTAATTATTCCAATGCTTAAAAGCAATAAACACGTTCCTTGACCAACTAACAATAGTTCCTGATGACTTGCCTGAGGTCTTAAAAATCTCTGATAAAGATCATGTGTTAAATAACTAGAACCCCAATTCAAAGATGTACTTACAGTACTCATAAAAGCAGCGACCAAAGACACTACAACAATCCCTAGAATTATTGGCGGAAGATAATCAATTGCCAGCTTCGGATAGCTTAACTCCCAATCCTGTTGAGATGGCAAAAGAATAAGTGCAGCAAGACCTACAACAATCCATAACCAACTTCGTAAGAGATAATTCACAACAAGAAATATCCATCCTGCTAATTCCGCTTGATGCTCGTCTTTAGTAGCAAGCAAACGTTGAATAAACTCTCCACCTCCATCACTCCTACGAAAGCTCCACCATTGAAGAGAAAGAAATGCAGTAAAAGTAGCAGTGCTTATTCCTGCGCGTCCAATCCATTGAAAACCATCTTCAGTCCAGACCCATGGAAAAAATGACAAAAGTTCAGGTCTGTCAAGTTCTTGCAAACTAGATAACATTTGAGACATTCCCCCAGAGGCTCGAATAACAGCAAATGCAAGAGCAAAAGCACCAAGTAATGCAAGTACTAACTGGACAAAGTCATTAACAACAACCGCCCACAATCCGCCTAAGACTGTGTATATAAGCATGAAGAGAGCAACAACAAAAAGCAGTAGCAATGTGTCACTAACAAATCCATAGATTTGATGTCCATCGACTATTTCAAGAGCTTCTGCTACTTTTTTTAGTGCTAAGAATGCATATCCAATCCCTATACAGTTGATGGGGATCGCAAGCAAAAATGCTTTAGTCCCTCTTAATAAAGCTGCTACAGAACCTCCATAACGTAATTCTGTAAATGCTGCATCAGTCAAGACTCCACTTCGTCTCCACATTGGTGCAAAAATAACTGTCATGGCAACATGGGCTAACCCAAAGCTCCACCACTCCCAATTACCAGCAAGGCCTCTTGTACCAACAAGACCTGCAACATAAAGAGGGGTGTCTATAGAGAATGTCGTTGCTGCCATAGAAGCCCCTGCAAGCCAACCAGTCAGACTTCGCCCAGCAACAAAATAATCATCCTCATTCCTATTTCTACGTGCTAAAAACAGACCCAAAGAAACTGAGGCTAATAAATAAATAAATAGAATCAACCAATCTATTAATGACATTAAGATTTATCATTTTGAATAATTCTATTTAAACCGTTTCTATGACATTTCCGCATTAAAACGTCTCAGTTGTCCACATGCTGCGTTTTTATCAAGACCTCGACTTCTACGCAAGCTAACAGCAATTCCTCTTTTCTCTAGGATTTGCATAAAACTTCGAACACGATCATTACCAGGACGTTTAAATGTTTCTCCGTCGATCGGATTATAGGCAATAAGATTTACATGGCTCTGAAAACCACCAACAAGATCAGCCAGCTCTTCCGCATGTTCAATATGATCATTCAAAAATCCCAGTAATATATATTCAAAACTCACTCGCCTACCTGTTATGTCTATATAATGTTGACAATCTTCCATTAGAGATTTGATGGGGTAAGCATTTGCAGATGGTATTAATGTCTGGCGCAACTGTTGGTTTGGTGCATGTAAGCTTAACGCAAGAGTGAATTGCGCACTACCAAGTAAATCAATAGCCTTTTCCCCTAGCTGTGGCAAGACATTCCTAACACCCACAGTGCTTACAGTTATTCTGCGTTGGCCAATGCCTAGATCTTCATTTATACACCTAATAGAAGATAAAACTGCTTCAACATTTAAAAGAGGTTCACCCATGCCCATAAAAACAACGTGAGAAGGACGTCTTTCAAAAGCTGTACTAACTGCAAAAAACTGGTCTACTATTTCGTTCACTTTCAATGAGCGTTGAAGTCCTCCTTTGCCAGTAGCACAAAACTTACAACTCATTGAGCAACCAATTTGACTGGATACACAGACAGTCAAACGTTTCTCTGTAGGGATGCCAACTGTCTCAATAGTTTGATTATCAGAAGTAGAAAGTAATAGCTTTATAGTGCGATCATTAGATCTAAGGCGATTCACTTCTTTCAGGGCTCCAACATTAAAGCCTTTATTAATCAAGGACTCCCTCCAAGACTTAGGCAAGACAGTTATATCCTCAATATTTCGTATGCCTCTTTGATATAGCCATTGATAGAGTTGCCGTCCTCTGAAAGAAGATTCACCATTATCTACAGCCAAATTTTCAAGTTGGGTCAGATTTAACCCGAGTAAATCAACTGTGTTACTTTCCAATTATGAAATACTTACCTCACAAGAATTCCATGACCTAATTTGTATTCAAGTAAAAGCAATGCAACGAATCCAATCATCGCCCATCTTCCATTTAAATTTTCTATATGGGTATGAAATCCATACTTAGGTAATTTGCGCTTTGGAACAATCTTTGGTTCTAGCATTTAAGCCTCCTCATAGATGTGGTAAAAATAACCGCCATTATTCATCCGAGAGTAATCCTTCTTCTTGCAAGCCTTCCAAAGCGGCAGGGTCTGGCATTTGATCTTCAGGTGACTGATCATCACCACTAGGACGAACAAATGCAGCAAAGTTACTAGTTGAAGGGTCAATCCCATGACGACTGCGAGTTGCCTCTAAATCCTCATCGCTAGGGTCATCCATTAATACAGATGTTAAGTTTGCAGCAGCTGGGGATGCAGGCATTTCAACTGTATAGTCAGGTCGAAGATTTTGTATTCGCCTATAACCTGCTGGATCTTCCGCCAAAATATCTGGATGAGGTCCGGCTTCTGCTCTTAGCTCCTCAACAAAACCACTAAAGCCTGTTCCTGCAGGAATTAATCTACCGATAATTACATTCTCTTTTAATCCCCTCAACCAATCCGATTTACCTTCAATGGCTGCTTCAGTAAGAACACGAGTAGTTTCTTGGAATGAAGCGGCCGAAATAAAGCTATCTGTATTTAAAGATGCTTTGGTAATACCCAAGAGAACCGGTGTGAATTCAGCTGGTGCTCCACCAGTAATAGAAATTGCTTGATTAGTATCTTCTACTTGTCGAATCTCAATCAACTCCCCGGGTAAAAGCGTTGTGTCTCCAGCATCTTCAATGCGAACTTTACTAGTCATCTGTCGCACAATAACCTCAATATGTTTATCGTCAATCGAGACGCCCTGAGATTTATAAACATTCTGAACTTCGGTTACCAACTGATGTTGAAGTTTTGCTATTGACTCTTGAGCTGCCTCCATTAGAGGCTTTCTATCTCGAAGATCTCCAAAGAAACATTCTAATAATTCATGAGGATTAATTGGACCATCTGTAAGAAGTTCACCTGCACTAACTTCTTGAGAATGGCTAACCATGACATTCTTTCCAAAAAGAATTGGATATTCCTCAATGGCATCATCGCTTTCAATGACCTTGACTACTACAGTCTCATCATCAGTCTCTTGACTTATTTCTACAACTCCCCTCCTTTTGCATAGAATTGCCGACTCTCTGGGCCTACGTGCCTCAAGTAACTCTTCAATTCTTGGCAATCCCTGCACAATATCTCCAGTTTTCTGTCTTTCAAAAACTAATAAAGCCAAGCCATCTCCTCTCTGAACTAAATCACCATTTTTAACGTGAAGGACAGAATCAGGTGAAACCATATATGGTCTTCCTAATCTGAGGGTAACTTTGTCATCCTTCACTGCCTCAATTTCACCGCAAGAATTAATTGGCTGATCCTTAGAAAGCAAATCACCATCTATAACTCGTTGTCCAACTTTTACAAGTGGTTTGGAATGAGATTTAATAGCAATTGTATCTTCTTGACGTTCAACTATAAGTCGTCTAATAGGCTCTCCCTCATGCATCTCTGGCAATTGAACAATACCCTTCTCCTTGCACAGAATTTGTGTTGTAGCAACAACATCTCCAGCTTCAACAAGTTGCTGATCTTTAATTTGTAATTCTGTATGCGTAGAGCCATGACTAGAATCTGAGATTGTATCTCGTCTGACCAAAATACTTTCAAGAATTACCAATCTTAATCTTTTGATTGTTTTGTCTTTTTCATCAACTGTTTCCTCAACATCAACAGTCATCTGAGGTGTCGTGTCAAATGTTTCTAAAATTAATTGAGTTTTCAATAATTCAACACCCTCTACAGATTTTATTAGTTCACCATCTTTAAATCCAAGCCTTTGAGTAGCCCTCAATCCTAAAGAAGGTCCTTTAGATTGTTTAACGTGTATAAGCTCTGGTAATTGAGCTTCATCAGGTATTGTGAATTCTTCAACTGGCCTTAACAAAAATCCTTTGCCTTCACTTGTCTCAACCGTCTGAACAAATACCATTGAATCAGCTTTTAAGCCTTTTGCAATTGTCTCGCCAGGATTAACCATTTGGCCTTCATCACTGAAACGATCTAACGCCTTCGTATCCGTAGAAGCATGAAACTGACCACTTCTAACAATAATTTCTCTAAGAATGTCATTTTTTTGTGTAACAGTGACTATTCCTGCCGTTTGGCTAAAAATATCCTTAACAACTTCTGTACCAGCTTCAATCCACTGACGATCTTGAATCATTAACAAGGAGATATCCTTATTAATTTCATGAGTTTCTTGAGGCACCCACAACAAAGAACCTCCATTGCTAACTTCGAAGCCATTCTTTGCCGATCTAGCTTTCTTAATAGTTAGACCTGGGGCATATTTGACTAAACCACCTGTCTTAGTCTTAAAGCGATCATCAGATAATTCGGCAATAATTTCAGAATGACTAATCTTACTTCCAGGAATAGAGTTCAATCGATAACGCGTTTCATCTTGTGCTTCAAGATTCCATATCTCCCCTGAATGATTTGACTCTTCAAGTAATTTAAAATCCTTCAAAGTCATAGACGTTGTAACGATCTGTACTTCTCTGGAGTCTCCAATAGAATCGCGAAGGCGTACTTCACCTCCAAATTCACTGGACTGGCTAGCCTCAGCTAAAACCTGTCCTTCGTGAACCTTAATGTTCGTTTTAACAACAGGTTTTGCATTGGGTGGGAGGTTGTATACATCACCTGCTAAAACCCAAAGCCTACCAAGCCTTTGGGCCTTGAGAGTTACATTCCCTTGTCTATCAGTAACTTCTTTAGGCTGAATAACTTCTTCATAACGAACTTGACCAGCTAAATCACAAATCACATCCTTAGTAGCTTTTTCCACGCTCTTCTTGACTGCACCGGTAGCTATTTGAGCAACGGTCACATCAGAATCAATCTCTTGACCATTCTCTACAAAGAGCAATGATCCACTAGATATCTCTATTTTTTGAGCCTTGCCTTTTTCAGTTGGATGAATGGTTAACAAGAAATCAAGTTCTGCCTGCTGAGCTTCAACTCCATGAGGTGTCCTATAGCCACGAATACGTGCTTTAGGCCCAAATTCAACTTTGCCTGAGATATGAGAACGAACTACTCCAGTTTCCGCTGTAGAAACTCCCCCAGTATGGAAAGTTCTCATTGTCAATTGAGTACCTGGTTCGCCAATTGACTGTGCAGCAATAATTCCAACAGCTTCTCCTAGATCAACTAATTGATTATGAGCAAGAGCCCATCCATAACATTTACGACAAACAGATCGTGACGCCTCACAAGTAAGCGGTGAACGCACCATTACGCCATCAATTTTTGCTTTTTCAATATTACGAGAAAGCTCTGGATCAATAGCTTGATCTCGTTTAACAAGCAAAGCATCTTCACTATCACGAATATCCTCAGCACTCAATCGTCCAACGAGACGGCTCCCAAATCGACCGTCTTCTGCCTTAACAAGAATCGCTCGAACAGTGCCACAATCTTCCTCTCTTACAATTACATCTTGAGCAACATCCACTAAACGTCTTGTCAAATAACCTGAATCTGCTGTTCTCAAGGCAGTATCAACAAGTCCTTTACGAGCACCATAAGAAGAAATTACATATTCGGTAACAGTAAGTCCCTCCCTGAAATTAGTTCGAATTGGTAAATCTATAATTTCACCTTGTGGATTAGCCATAAGACCTCTCATGCCTACCAGCTGACGAACTTGAGACATATTCCCTCTGGCTCCAGAGTTAGCCATCATCCACACTGAATTCAACGGGTCGTTTTGATTAAAATTCTTTTTAACAGCATCGACTAATCTCTCGTTAGTTTCAGTCCATGTATCTATTACCTTCGTATGACGCTCTACCTCAGTGATTTCACCGAGTCGATAACATTCTTCAGTGGCAGTAATTTGCTCCTCTGCTTGACCCAATAAATCTTGTTTAGCTTCTGGTACTTTCAAATCGTCTACCGATATAGAGACTGCAGCCTGTGTCGCATATTTAAACCCCAAGTCCTTTAGATTATCTGCCATTGCAGAAGTAACAGCAGTACCATGATTTTTATATGTCCATGCAACTAATTGCTTAAGGGTCTTTTTATCAACTACACAATTACGAAATGATGGAGGAGTGAGGGAAAGTGGTGTAATGTCATTGAGCTTCGCTGACTTTTTCTTAGAAGCTTTTCTGCGTTTGGCTGAGGACTTGCGAGGTTTGGGAGAAGTAGAAGTCATTGTTAATAGCTAATCGGTGTTTTTTAAAAGTAATGAATAAAAGTTCAAGCTGAGGCCACAGCATCAATAATAGTGTGGTTCATAACAACCCTTCCTACGGTTGTAAGAATAAAGCGACTAATCAAAGAACCTCCCTCATCGAATCGATCTCGTCGAAAATTCCATTGTTCTATTTTTGAACCATCTTCAAGCGTTGTTGTCTCTATAGGGGAACTAAGTTCATCATCATCCTCTACTTCTCCGTTAAACCTAACCCATACCCAATCATGCAGATTAATTCGTTTATCTTCAAAAGCATGGATTACATCTTCAAGTCCAGCATAAGTTTTAGATTGATCCCCAAAGGTCGGCTTTGAAGCACCAGGTTGAAGCGCAGTTAGATAATATGAGCCAAGAACCATATCTTGTGAAGGCGTAACAATTGGTTCCCCTGTAGCAGGAGAAAGGATGTTATTACTGGCAAGCATTAGCATTCTTGCTTCAGTTTGTGCCTCTATAGCTAAAGGCACATGAACTGCCATTTGGTCTCCATCAAAGTCTGCGTTAAATGCTGGACAAACCAAGGGGTGCAGCTGAATTGCCCTTCCTGCGACAAGCTTCGGTTCAAAAGCTTGAATACCTAAACGGTGCAAAGTTGGTGCCCGGTTCAATAAAATCGGATGACCTTCTATACATTCTTGCAAAACCTGCATGACTTCATCATCTGCTCGTTGAATCAATTTTTTTGCAGCCTTGATGTTATTAACAATGTTCTGACGTATTAATCGATGAATTACAAAAGGTTGAAAAAGTTCTATTGCCATCTCCTTAGGTAAACCGCATTGATGCATCTTCAATTTAGGCCCAACGACTATGACTGAGCGTCCTGAATAATCCACTCTCTTACCAAGAAGGTTTTGTCTAAAGCGCCCTTGTTTCCCCTCAATAATGTCACTCAAGGATTTCAATGCACGATTATTTGCACCTACTACAGTTCTTCCTCTCCTTCCATTATCAACTAGAGCATCTACAGCTTCCTGTAGCATTCTCTTTTCATTTCTAACAATAATCTCAGGAGCAAGAATCTCTTGCAACCTAGCTAAACGGTTATTTCTATTTATCACTCTTCTATACAAATCATTTAAATCAGATGTAGCAAATCTTCCACCATCTAATTGGACCATAGGCCTCAAGTCTGGTGGAATAACTGGTATTGCGTCCAATACCATCCATTCAGGTCGGGCATTAGTTGCAATAAAATTATCTATGACCCTAAGCCTTTTTATAAGCTTTGCTCTTTTTTGTCCCTTACTAGAACTAATTTCCTCTCTAAGCTGATCAGCAACCTCTTTCAAATCAAGATCTTCTAATAATTGCTTTAAAGCTTCTGCACCTATCCCAACGACTGGTTCATTTTCAATAGTAGAGTCTTCTGCATAAATCTCATCTTCCACCTCTAGCCATTCATCTTCAGTTAGCAACTGTTTATATTTAAGATCTTTATAATCGCCTTCATCTAAAACTACATAGCAATTAAAGTAAACTATCTGCTCAACATCGCGTAGAGGCATGTCAAGCAATATAGCAACATAACTAGGTATCCCTTTTAAGTACCAAACATGAGATACAGGGGCAGCCAAGTTTATGAAACCCATCCTATGCCGGCGCACCCGGCTCTCTGTCACTTCAACTCCACACCTCTCACAGACAATCCCACGATGCCTAACCCTTTTATATTTTCCACAATGGCACTCCCAATCCTTTGAGGGGCCAAAGATCTTCTCACAGAACAAGCCATCCATTTCTGGCTTTAGAGTTCTGTAGTTAATAGTTTCTGGCTTTGTAACTTCACCAACAACTTGTCCATTAGGGAGAGTGCGTTGCCCCCAAGACATGACTCTCTCAGGAGAAGCTAGAGTGATTTTGACATAATCAAAATGATTCTCGGTCCTTAAATTGCTGTTAGTCATGGCAAATAAATAGTTTTGATTGAAAGCATGCAGAGGGAAAGAGAAGGATATTAATCCTCTTGATAATCTGAACCTAATGATTCGTAAGTTGGCCTACTTGGAGTACTCCTACGAGGATTGACATCTTGCATTAAATCAACTTCTTTACCTTCTTCTGTATAGACACCAATATCCAAACCTAATGATTGAAGTTCTCTCATTAACACCTTAAATGACTCAGGAGTCCCTGGCCTAGGGATAGGTTTGCCTTTCACTATTGCATTTAGAGCCTCATTTCTACCTTGCATGTCATCGGATTTAACTGTAAGAAGTTCTTGCAGCGTATATGCAGCACCATAAGCCTCTAACGCCCAAACCTCCATCTCTCCTAACCTCTGACCTCCTTGCTGAGCCTTGCCACCAAGTGGCTGTTGAGTAACTAAAGAATATGGACCTGTTGAACGGGCATGAATCTTGTCATCTACTAAATGAACCAACTTGAGGAAATGAGAGTATCCAACTGCTACTGGTTGATCAAAAGGCTCACCCGTTCGCCCATCCCTTAGCAAGAGTTTCCCTGGATCATCTGGATTAAAGACCCATTCTTTACCAGGCTGCTTAGCTGCTTCTTTTAAATAAAGTTGAACAGTTTCATAGGATTTCTCTGCTCCGTACATTTCATCGAAAGGTACAACCTTCACTCTGCAGTTCAAATGAGATGCCGCCCATCCCATTAAGAGTTCAAAAACTTGTCCCACATTCATCCTACTTGGCACCCCAAGAGGATTAAGAACGATATCTACAGGCGTACCATCAGGCAAATAAGGCATATCTTCCCTTGGCAATATGCGACTAATAATTCCCTTGTTTCCATGGCGACCAGCCATCTTGTCACCTACTTGAATCTTTCGACGTTGTGCCACATAAACTCGGACAACCATATTTGCTCCAGGCGGCAGCTCATCCCCTTGCTCACGTGTATATATTCTTACATCAACAACACGACCTTTTTCGGTGCTAGGAACTCTTAAAGAATTATCTCTGACATCTCTTGCTTTTTCTCCAAAAATTGCCCGCAAAAGTTTTTCCTCAGGCGGCTGATCAGATTCTCCTTTAGGTGTAACTTTACCTACAAGAATATCTCCACTTTCTACAAAAGCTCCTACTCGAATAATACCCATCTCATCAAGATTACCTAAGCTATCCTCAGCAATATTAGGTATTTCCCTTGTTATCTCTTCAGGTCCTAATTTTGTTTGCCGGGCCTCAATTTCATATTTTTCAATATGAACTGATGTATAAAGATCATCTTTGACTAATCTCTCACTAACCAAAATTGCATCTTCATAGTTATATCCTTCCCAAGGCATATAGGCAATCAAAACATTTTGACCTAATGCAATTTCACCCCCTTCACATGCAGACCCATCTGCTAAAACTTGACCAATAATTACATTGTCGCCATTGCTAACTATAGGTCTTTGATTAAGACAAGTATCCTGATTTGACCTTTGGTATTTCTGTAAATCATGGATATGTTCTCCACCTTCTTCATCAGTAACAATAATGGAATTAGCATCTACATAAGTAACATTTCCATTTACTTGTGATATAGGAACCATACCTGAGTCTCTTGCAACCTGTGTTTCTAAACCGGTTCCTACTAATGGCCTCTCAGGTCTCAAAAGTGGGACAGCCTGTCGTTGCATATTCGATCCCATCAAAGCTCTGTTTGCATCATCATGTTCAACAAATGGGATAAGGGATGTTGCAACTGAAATGACTTGTACTGGAGAAAGTTGCACATAATCAACTTGCTCAGGAGGGACCTTTTCAAAGTCCTGGCGATATCTGACAGGTATCAAATCAGCAAGAATCTTTCCTTCTTTATCTGTGGCAACATCACCAGGGGCAACTCTGCATTCATCTTCTAAATCTGCAGAAAGATAAATTGGATCACCTTCTTTAATTACTCGGCCTTCATCAACTTTCCAAAATGGTGTTTCAATAAAACCATATGAATTAACTCGAGCATGAGTTGCTAAAGAGTTGATTAATCCTGCATTAGGGCCTTCTGGAGTTTCAATAGGACATAATCGACCATAGTGAGAAGGATGAATATCTCTCACAGCAAAACCAGCTCTTTCTCGAGTCAAGCCACCAGGTCCTAAAGCAGATATTCTTCGTTTGTGAGTCAATTCAGCTAAAGGATTCGTTTGATCCATAAACTGACTAAGTTGACTAGATCCAAAGAATTCTTTTATTGCAGCAACTAAAGGCTTCGGATTAACTAGTTGAGCAGGTGTTAATGAGTCAGTCTCTCCTACCGTCATTCTTTCTTTAATAATTCTTTCCAAACGATTAAGTCCCACTCGGACCTGATTCTGAAGCAATTCACCAACTGACCTTACTCTGCGATTTCCTAAATGATCTATATCGTCTAAAGTTGCACCTCCAACATCCAGTTCAAGATTTATTAAATAATCAAGTGTAGAAAGAACATCTTCATGTGTAAGTGTTCTTACTGAAGTAGGTATAGTTAATCTTAGTTTTTTATTTATTTTATACCTTCCAACTCTGCCCAGGTCATAACGTTTAGGATCAAAAAATCTACTTTGGAGCAATTGCTGTCCACCACTAACTGAAGGAGGCTCGCCTGGTCTCAATTTCTTATAGAGTTCCAAAAGGGCTTGGTCTTCGGAACTAATTCCTTCATCATCTGCAGCAGCTATAGACTTTTGATAATATTCTGGATGTCTCAATTTATCAATTACATCATTATCTGATAGACCCATTGCCCTCATAAGTACATGGGCATTTATTTTTCTAGTTTTATCTACACGTACATGAAGAAGATCATTCTTATCAGTTTCAAATTTTAGCCAGGCTCCGCGATTAGGAATAACACTTGCATTATATGTTCTACGGCCATTTTTATCTTGCTCATCTTTAAAATATACCCCAGGACTTCTTACAATTTGATTAACAATAACTCTTTCTGCTCCATTAATAATAAAAGTTCCTCTTTCAGTCATTAAGGGCAGTTCGCCAATGAAAACCTCTTGCTCTTTTATTTCTCCTGTTTCTTTATTAACCAATCGACATGTGACATACATTTGTGAAGCAAAAGTTGCATCTCTTCTTTTTGCTTCTTCTACATCATGCTTTGGACGTTTGAGCCTATATTCACTCCCAACAAAATGAAGCTCCAGCTTTCCTGTGTAATCTGTAATCGGGGAGAAGCTCTCCAACTCCTCGATTAAACCTTTCTCTAGAAACCATTTAAAGCTGGACCGCTGCACCTCAACCAAATCGGGCAGGTATGTAGCGGTCTTAGCGACCTGAATCGCACTTCTACTCATTCGAGAACCTACTGCGGATAAAAGAAGGAACTGATCATCTTGGGACTGCAACCATTTCAAATGAATTAATATTGAATCATTGAGAAGAAACACTTAACTCAATAGTTCAATCGAAATCACCTAATAAGGACAACAGTCGAAAGCTAAACCCTTTAAAAAGAAAGGCTTCTCAAGACACACATCAAGAGAAACCATGCCAAGCCAAGACAATATTTAATACTACACTTTAATTGGTTTTTTTTATCTAGGAAATCCTCAATTTATGGTAAACCAAACAATACTCTCGCATTCAAAGTACTGCTCTCAGCAATATCAGAGAAATCTTGACCCCTAATATCGGCAATCTTCAGAGCAACTGACTGCACATATGCAGGTTCATTTCGCTTCCCTCGATTTGGTATTGGTGCCAAGAAAGGACAGTCGGTTTCTATAAGAAAACGATCTTGTGGAACATTTAAAGCACATTCGTGTATCTGCTTTGCTTTAGGGAAAGTAACTGTACCGCTAAAACTTATATAAAAACCTAAATCCAAAAATCTTTGCATCTCTTCCACTGTCCCCCCCCAACAATGCATAACACCTGAAACCGCTCGACCCTTATCCTGCAAATCAGTAAGCAAATCAAACATTGGGGAAGCAGCATCTCTGCAATGAACAATTACTGGTAAATTCAACTCAAATGCCAAGTCTAGTTGAGGCATTAGTACAGCCATTTGTTCTTCTAAATTCGAATCTCGGTACAAATCCAATCCAAGCTCTCCAATTGCTACTACTCGAGAATCTTCACGCGCAGACTTTCTCAAAACTTCTATCGTCTCATCTCCCTTCCAATGTTTTGTATCTAAAGGATGAACTCCAACTGAATACCTAAGCTCTGGGAATCTGTCAGCCAAAGCCTTAATAGCAGGTATCTCAGATGGTTCCACACATGCATGAAGCAAACTTTTTACTCCTGCTGCTCTCCACCGAGAAGCAACCTCCTCTAAATCATCTTGAAAAGTAGAGAAAACAATATGGCAATGACTATCTATAAGGGAATTCAATTTTCTAAAAGTAGATAGTATTCATAATCTTAATTTTCTATATGAAAAAATTCACTCTGATTTATTTTTCTTATTTAGAAGCAGGTTCTAAAGTCTTTTTAAAAGCTTTAGTTAATCTAGATTTCTGATTAGCACCGGCATTTCTATGTAATACCCCTCTTTTTACAGCTTTATCGATCTTACTAAAAACTTGATTAATAGATTTCTGAACATCTGTTTTAAGCTCTTCATTAGGTTTTGCTTGATAAGCACCACATGCAGCAAAGAACCTCT
Organism: Prochlorococcus sp. MIT 0603; assembly: GCF_000760215.1. NCBI lineage: Bacteria > Bacillati > Cyanobacteriota > Cyanophyceae > Synechococcales > Prochlorococcaceae > Prochlorococcus > Prochlorococcus sp. MIT 0603. The sequence continues at coordinate 165,064 of NZ_JNAW01000004.1, forward strand.
TGATCAGAGTTTTCATTGCCGATTTGTAGGACCTGTTTTGAATTCGATTGCGTTCAGCAATCTCAATTCGTTTCTTGGCTGACTTAATATTTGCCACTGAGGCTAATTACTGCTGGACTAGAAAAGATCCTAGCTTAAAGACCTAAAGAAAAAAAAACTTTTTTAAATTCTAGGCAATTTATTCTTTAAGCCCTAACTTTAGGGAAGAGTTTGTAAGTAAAAGATTGACTCAAAGAAAGCAAATATTGAATTGCACCAAAAACTTGCAAGAAGCTCAACAATATTTGGAGAAAATAGCTTCCCGCACTTGTTTAGATAAACAAGAAAAGGTTCTTGAATCAGTCCAAGAGATTCTTCAAGAAGTCAAAGATTATGGTAACAAGGCTTTATTGAGACTTACAGAAAAGTTTGATGGTTTTAGACCAGACCCTTTAGAAGTATTGGCCAAGCATACTGAAAAAGCATGGAATGAAACTCCTAAAGAACTTCAAGAGGCTTTAAAGCTAGCTAAAAAGCGAATCAAAGAATTTCACAAAGAACAAATCCCAAAAGATATTCTCCTAACTGGTTCTTACGGAGAAAAAATAGGAAAACGTTGGACCCCCGTTCAGAAAGCAGGTATTTATGTCCCTGGAGGGAGGGCTTGCTACCCCAGTACAGTTCTTATGAATGCCATACCAGCGCTAGTCGCTGGGGTAAAAGACATTGTAATGGTTTCACCAGCTAATCCAAATGGTCAATTAAATAAAACCGTTCTTGCAGCAGCATATATTGCTGGAATAAAGAAGATATTTAGAATCGGTGGTGCACAAGCAATAGGAGCGCTTGCTTACGGAACAGAAACGATCCCACGAGTTGATGTCATTAGTGGTCCAGGAAATATCTATGTAACTCTTGCAAAGAAATCTGTTTATGGACAAGTAGGTATTGACTCACTTGCAGGGCCCAGTGAAGTGCTAATTATTGCCGATCATAGTGCTGACATTAGTCAAGTGGCAGCTGATCTACTAGCCCAAGCAGAGCATGATCCTTTAGCAGCTTCTATCTTATTGACAACAGATTCAAACCTTGCAGAAAAAATTGACTTGGAACTTGAAAATCAATTAAAGGGTCACCCTCGTTCAGATATTTGCATTAAAGCTCTTAAAGAGTGGGGACTAATAGTGATTTGCGAAAAACTTGAAACATGCGCAATATTAAGCAATCAATTCGCACCAGAACATCTTGAATTGTTAATTGAAAACCCAGTTGAATTTTCTTCTCAGATTACAAATGCTGGCGCTATATTTTTAGGCCCATGGAGTCCAGAAGCTACAGGAGATTACCTTGCTGGTCCAAATCACACATTACCGACTTCTGGAACTGCAAGATTCAGTAGTGCACTGGGAGTAGAAACTTTTATGAAAAGTTCATCCATAATTAATTTTTCAAAACATGCTTTAGAAAAAACTAGCAATGCAATTATTGAAATAGCCAATAGCGAAGGTTTATATAGTCATGCAGAGTCTATAAAGCTAAGAACATCTAAGATTTCTTCAAACGATTAACAGTAGTAGTTCCATCAATTATTTCTCCAATTAAAACTTCATTAGTAAGATTTACAAATAAGCCATTTTCTAAAACCCCAGCGATATTATTAATCTGCTTCTCTAACTTTTCAGGATCCTCAATCCCATTATCAAAACTCACATCGAGAACTAAATTCCCTTGATCAGTTACAACTGGTCCAGCTTTTTTGTGCGCCATTCTCAGTTCAGAAGTAGATCCTAAATTATCTAATTGCTTTTGAACCACTTGCCAAGCAGAAGGCATTACCTCAACTGGAAGCATAAAATCTAAATTTAACTTCTGAACAATCTTGCTTGAATCAACAACAACTACAAATCGGTCTGCTAGAGATGCAACCAATTTTTCTTGAACATGGCAAGCTCCACCACCCTTAATAAGCTGAAAAGAAGGGTCTACTTCATCAGCGCCATCAATAGCCAAATCTATATTGCTAATTGCAGAAAAAGCTTGTAAAGGAATATCTAACTGTGTAGCAAGAACCTCACCTTGAAAAGATGTTGTCACTCCAGTGATGTCTTTTAAAGTACCCTCTTTCAATTTTTGGCCTAAGGATTCGATCATTAAAGCAGCTGTAGAGCCTGATCCAAGACCCACTATCATGCCATCTTTTATTTGCTCAACAGCCGCATTTGCTACTGCAATTTTCATTTTTGTCTGTAGATCTGTCATCTGTAATGCTCTAAACATATAGAAAGATTTCTATCTTATAACCGGCAAAGCTTCAGGCTGAATGGAAAGTTTAATCTCTCGATTATTCCTTAAAAGTTTTATAGACAAAGGCTTTCCTATTTGTGAACTCTCAACTTTTTGAAGTAATACACTTGGATCAAAGATATCTTGTTCATCGGCTGAAACAATAAGATCTCCACGTCTTAAACCAGCCTTTTCTGCTGGGCTATCTATTACAACAGATTGAACTAATGCACCAGATCTTTCTGGCAATACAACTAAAGAGTTGGGATCACTATTATGTTCTTGAGCAATACTTGCATCTAATGCAACAAGCTGCACCCCTAAATACGGATGAACAACCTCTCCACTAACCAACAATTCATTCGAAATTCTCTTGGCTAAATTAATAGGAATCGCAAAGCCCAATCCAGCCCCAGGGCCTGAACGGACTAAAGTATTAATACCTATTACTTCGCCAATATAATTAACTAAAGGTCCCCCTGAATTTCCAGGATTGATTGCTGCATCAGTCTGAATTAGATCCAACCTTTTATCCGAAAAGCCAAGGCTATTAATATTTCTATGTAAGCTACTTACTATTCCCAAAGTCACAGTTCTCTCCAATCCATATGGGGTTCCTAGAGCAATAGCCCAATCACCTACAGCAAGATCTTCTGAATCTCCTAAAGGAGCTACATCAAATCTAGAAGAATCTTTTATACGAACAAGTGCTAAATCAGTCACTAAGTCTTTCCCAATCACAAGACCATCAAATTTATCTCCATTAGAAAGTGTCACTTTTACATCATCAACCTTTTCAACAACATGGGCATTAGTCAACACCAATCCATCCTTATCAATCACCACACCTGAACCCTGTCCTCTTTCTCTCTCAGGGCCCAGATCAGGCTCACCTAGCAAGTCCCTTAATAATGGATCAATCAAAGTAGGGTCAAAAGGTTCATGCTCAACAGTCCTTTCAGTATCTATTCGAACAACCGCAGGAGCAACGTTCTGAACAGCTTCAGCAACAAAGCTATGGCTATATTTTGGGCCAACTTTTTCCATTCCATAACCAGGTCTGACACCGCTCAGAAAAAACACCACAGCCAAAAAACAAGCAAAATATCCTGAAAATCTCATAGAACTCTCTACTAAAGCAATTGACTAGATTTTAAAGCTTGCACCAAATCAACTGCAAGGAAGGCAAATGGGAGAAATTTTTTCAAAATCAAAATATTTTGAAAGTATAGAAAAGTAAAAGATCATCCAGTAGAATTATTTTGCCTGACGGTTACCTCCTTTAGGGAGGCAGGTGAAAATTAAAAACTGTTGGGCTTCAGATCCAACTATCAATCCTGTCTCTTGCAAAAGAAACTCGTCAAAGATCTAGAGCATTTAGCTGCCAATTCAGCTGCAAAAGAAGGATTTGAAGTTGTTGGGTTGAAGTTAATTACCCAAATAAAGCCTATGACAATTCAAGTTCAAATTCGTCATCAAGATGGTGGAGATGTAACTTTGGATGATTGTTCAAAGATGACTGGTCCAATTAGCGATTCTATTGAAAGGGCGCAATTAGTAAATTCAGCTTATATATTAGAAATCAGTAGCCCTGGTCTTAATGATATTCTAGAAACTGACAAGGAGTTTGAGACATTCAAGGGGTTCCCTATTGAAGTATCTACAAAAAATCAGTCACAATCTTTTGTTCTTAAAAGCGGTTTACTTCATACAAGATCAGAAGAACATCTACTAATAAATGTAAAAGGGAAAATGAACAAGATTCCAAGAAAAGATGTCATTCAAGTTCGACTAGCAAGTCCAACTGGATAGCATCAAAATTCAATCCTTTATCCCAATTCCCCCCTCCATCATCGATGGCATTAGTTCTTCTCCCCGGACTCAACAATTTAATCGAAGACATTAGTGAGGAGAAAAAACTCCCTGCTCAAGTCGTAGAGACTGCCCTTAGGGAAGCTTTGCTCAAAGGTTATGAAAGGTATAGAAGGACTCTTTACTTAGGAATAAATGAGAATCCTTTTGAAGAAGAATATTTCAGCAACTTTGATATTGGGTTAGACCTTGATCAAGAAGGTTATCGAGTACTGGCTAGCAAAATTATTGTAGAAGAAGTTGAAAGCGAAGATCATCAAATTGCTCTATCAGAAGTAATGCAAGTTGCTGAAGATGCTCAAACAGGAGACACAGTAGTACTAGACGTAACTCCTGAGAAAGAAGAGTTTGGGAGAATGGCAGCATCTACTACCAAACAAGTTCTTTCTCAAAAGCTGAGGGATCAGCAAAGAAGAATGATTCAGGAAGAATTCGCAGATCTTGAAGATCCAGTCCTAACTGCAAGGGTAATTCGTTTTGAAAGGCAATCTGTAATCATGGCTGTAAGTTCTGGATTAGGAAGGCCAGAAGTAGAAGCAGAGCTTCCCAAAAGGGACCAACTTCCTAATGACAACTATCGAGCGAATGCAACATTCAAAGTCTTTTTAAAAGAAGTTAGTGAGGTTCCAAGAAGAGGGCCTCAGCTTTTTGTGAGCAGAGCAAATGCAGGACTAGTAGTTTATTTATTTGAAAATGAAGTTCCAGAAATTCAAGAAGGATCTGTGAGGATCGTTGCCGTTGCTCGAGAAGCAAATCCTCCTACCAGATCTGTTGGACCAAGAACAAAAGTAGCTGTTGATAGCATTGAAAGAGAAGTAGATCCAGTAGGGGCATGCATTGGAGCAAGAGGATCAAGAATTCAACAAGTGGTCAATGAACTTAGAGGTGAAAAGATTGATGTTATTCGTTGGTCCACTGACCCAATTCAATACATATGTAATTCATTGAGTCCTGCAAGAGTTGAAGTTGTAAGGCTAGTTGATCCAGAAGGTCAACATGCTCATGTTCTTGTGCCGCCAGATCAATTAAGTCTTGCAATTGGTCGTGAAGGGCAAAATGTGAGACTTGCAGCAAGATTAACCGGTTGGAAGATTGATATAAAAAACTCCCAGGAATATGACCAAACTGCTGAAGATGCAATCGTAGCTGAACTAATTTCTCAAAGGGAAGAAGAAGAAGCCCTTCAAAAAGAAGCTGAAGATCGCTTGGCCGCCGAGCAAGCTGCAAGAGCTGAAGAAGATGCCAGATTGAGAGAACTCTATCCACTTCCTGAAGACGAAGAAGAATTTGAAGCGGAAGGAGATAACGAAATTTTAGAAACAGATGAAAAGGATCTTGTTAACAATTCCAAAGACACTCAAAATCAACAATCCTATATTGAAGAAGACCCTAATTCAGATGAGGCTAGAACCCGGTGACACAAAATCGCGTCCTGCGTCGCTGTGTTGCTTGTAGACAAATACTCGATCGCAAGCAGTTATGGAGAGTAATCAGGGATTGTCAGGATGGAGTAGTTCTCGACAAAGGAATGGGAAGATCAGCTTATCTATGTCCCAATGAGAACTGTCTCAAAGAAGCATGGCAGCGAAAACGTTTACAGAAAGCCCTGAGGTGTCAGGTCAATGTAAGTGTTATAGAGGTGCTGCAAAATAGGTTGAATCACTGCAATGATTCAATTACTAAGGCAATATAAAAGGGTGTATACCCAATTAAAGGGAACTACATCCAAAAGACTGTCAGCATCAACACGAAACTTTAATGACAAGCAGCGGAAAAATCAGGATCTACGAACTATCCAGAGATTTAAATCTGGATAATAAAGATGTGCTTGATGCTGCTAAAAAGCTTTCGATCTCAGCTAAAAGTCACAGCAGCTCGATAAGTGATATAGACGCGAACAAAATAAAAGAATTGGTTTCACAAAAAACAACTAGAAAGGCTGAGTCACAAGCCAAGCAAAATGCAGGCAAGGAAATTCTCTCTCTGAAAAAAGCTAGTGAATTATCTAAAACACAATCTAAATCAATTAAAAAACAAAATGAAAAGAAAGAACCCAGCTTAAAAAGCAAGCCATCAGATCCACCAAAAATACATTCAAAATCGCCTAAACCTCCTTCTCCACCAAAAGCTATAGACAGTCAAAAGCAGCAATCATCTCAGCCACTTACTCTACAAAGCCCTTCAACTCCTCGTCCAAAGCAAGTTCCTATAAGCAAACCTTCGGTATCTCCTCCTATACAACCTAAAACAACATCTGTTTCTAAGTCTCCTAATAAAGAGTTTCAACCTCCTGTTTCCAGAAAATTACCAGTACAAAATAGTACATCTAGCAAAAAGATAGATATTGTAAGCAAGCCAAAATCACTACGAACACCAAATTCCGCCAAGTCAATTAAGCCGGCCATAGAAACTAAACCTAACAACCCAAACCCACCCCAAGCTGAAGCCAATAGGCCTCAAGCCAAAGCTCCTCAAAGACCTATAGCACCACCACCAAGACCCAAACTTCAGCCTAATTTCAAACCTAAGCCTGGCAGAACGAATCAAAGTGGGGTAGCAAATAGAAATACTGCTTTACCTCAACGCAATCCTGGAATTCAACCTCGTCGTTCAAATAATCGAAACAATCTTCCAACTAGAGATCAAGGCAAGCCTCCCACCAAGAGTAATAAAGTTGAACTAGTAGGAGCTCCAATAAGAAGGAATAGCAATTCTCCTACTGGGATTGGAGGCAAGGTATCTAAAAATGAAAACTTTAGGCAAGGCTCCTCAGGTTCGGTAGTCAAACAGTCTCCCCAAAGACGCTCTGATGGAAATAGTGGAGGTCGTTCACAAGCACGTCCTAGGCCAGGAATGCCTTCTGGAATGCGAAAACCAGTTGCACCTGGTGAGCTTATGCAACTGCAGAAACCCACAAATAAAGTTAGTCCTCCAATAAAACGTTCTGATATTCCAAAAGGACCTAAACGCGAAAGCTCTCAGACAGCCAAGCCACCTACAAGCAGACCAACCCCAAGCCCTTCTTCAGCCCCCAAGAGGCCACCTCAAAGAATTGGTTCTCCAGGTTCATCAGCTAGAAAAAGGAAGCCGGATTGGGATGATGCAGCAAAACTAGAAGCTCTTAGAAATAAATCACCACAAAAACAACGACAAAAAGTTCACATTATTGGGGAAAACGATGATGCATTAACTGCTGAGACAAGTGGTTTTGCAGGTGGACAACAAGCAGTCGTTCTTTCTGCAAGCCTTGCACGTCCTTCAACTCCAAAAAACAAAGTAACCAAAAAGCAAACTGCCAAACCATCAGGCGCACTGAAAAAGAGGAAAAAAGAATCTACACGTCAAAGACAACGTAGAAGAGCAATGGAATTACGTGCAGCACGTGAAGCTAAACAAATCCGGCCAGAAATGATTGTTGTTCCTGAAGACAACATTACAGTTCAAGAGCTCGCAGATAAACTCAGTGTGGAGAGTTCAGAAATTATCAAATCTCTCTTCTTTAAAGGAATAACAGCAACAGTTACACAATCATTAGACCTTCAAACAATAGAAACCGTAGCAGAAGAGTTTGGTGTTCCAGTATTACAAGATGACGTCGAAGAAGCTGCAAAGAAAACAGTCGAAATGATCGAAGAGACAGATATTAAGCACCTAATGAGAAGGCCACCTGTCGTAACAGTGATGGGACACGTTGATCACGGAAAAACAAGTTTGCTAGATGCAATACGCAAAGCCAGAGTAGCAGCAGGAGAGGCAGGAGGCATTACTCAACATATTGGTGCTTATCAAGTAGATGTCCTTCATGATGAGAAGCAACGTAAATTAACCTTCCTTGATACTCCAGGTCATGCAGCTTTTACTGCCATGCGAGCTAGAGGAACAAAAGTCACTGATGTAGCCATACTTGTAGTTGCTGCTGATGATGGAGTACGTCCTCAAACACTAGAAGCAATTAGTCATGCTAGAGCTGCGAAGGTGCCCATAGTAGTAGCAATCAACAAAACAGATAAAGAAGGAGCTTCACCAGATCGTGTTAAGCAAGAGTTATCTGAACATGAACTTGTTGCTGAAGAGTGGGGAGGAGATGTTGTAATGATTCCAGTTAGTGCAATTAAAGGTGAAAATATAGATAAATTATTAGAAATGATTCTCCTTGTCACTGAAGTCGAAGACTTGCAAGCTAATCCAGATCGGCTGGCAAAAGGAACAGTAATCGAAGCACATTTAGATAAAGCAAAAGGACCCGTGGCGACCCTGCTCGTACAAAATGGGACGCTTAAATCAGGTGACGTTTTAACAGCTGGTCCTGTATTAGGAAAAGTCAGAGCGATGGTTGATGAAAATGGTCAGAGGCTCAAAGAAGCTGGTCCATCTTGTCCAGTAGAAGCCTTGGGATTTAATGAAGTCCCTACTGCAGGAGATGAATTCGAAGTTTACCCAGATGAAAAGTCTGCCAGAAATGTTGTTGGTGAAAGAGCCTCTGATGCAAGAGCTACTCGACTTGCACAACAAATGGCTTCAAGGAGGGTATCTCTTTCTTCAATGTCAGGGCAAGCCAATGAAGGAGATCTAAAAGAGTTAAATCTAATCCTTAAAGCTGACGTGCAAGGAAGCGTTGAAGCGATACTTAGTTCTCTTGAGCAATTACCAAAAGACGAAGTACAAGTAAGGGTCCTGCTCTCTGCTCCTGGGGAAATAACTGAAACTGATGTTGATCTTGCTGCTGCTTCAGGAGCCGCAATTATAGGTTTCAATACTTCAATGGCATCCGGCGCTAAAAGAGCTGCTGATGCAAATGGTGTTGATGTTCGTGATTATGAGGTTATTTATAAACTTCTAGAAGATATTCAATTAGCCATGGAAGGACTTCTAGAACCAGACATGGTAGAAGAAAAAATTGGAGAAGCAGAAGTGAGAGCTATATTTAATATTGGCAAAAGTGCCGTTGCAGGTTGCTATATCTCTAATGGCAAGCTTCAACGTAATTGCAAAGTACGCGTGAAAAGAGCTGAGCAGATTGTCTTTGAAGGAGACCTTGATTCTCTCAGACGCAATAGAGATGTTGTCAAAGATGTCTCCAGTGGCTTTGAATGTGGAGTAGGATGTGACAGATTCGCAAATTGGAAAGAGGGAGACATCATTGAAGGTTATAAACTAGTAACACAACGTAGAAAATTAAGTACTTAAACCTCCTCTTTCCATCACAAATACCTTAAATAGTTAACGTCACTTGAGAATTATTATCAATCACAACTCTTTAGTAGACATAATAAATCTATACACAAGTATTCAATAGCAGGGGGCTTTGGAAGTCCTCATTTCCTTCAATCTTCTCGAGATCGGTCTAAAAACACAAAAGTAGAAAATAGAAAGAAAGCTATTAATTGTATCCCAAGGTCATTTAATAATACTGTTTCACCCGAGAAAGATCTTACTCCCATAATCAATAAACCAACCCCTGCCGAAGCCGATAATGCAATCCAGACAACACGCCTGACTCCTCGAAAGGGACTTCTAGACTCTTTCAAAAGCTTTTCTCGCATTTTGGGATCTAAAGTCAATGTAAAATCCTTTGTATAGCCGGTGTAGCTCAGGGGTAGAGCAACTGATTCGTAACCAGTAGGTCAGCGGTTCAATTCCGCTCACCGGCATGATTATTTATTTATATAAGATTTTAGAATCACAGCAAACAAAACAGGGCTTTTCAATCAAAAGAGTTTCAAATAATATTGTCTCCTGCATGGAAATATGAAGGTCCATCAAAGATGGATGGAGAGTTTTCTCGTAAACACCAAAAAGGAAGGGAGCTCTAAGAGCTCCCTTCCTTTGCCGATTCAGTTATTAACAAATAATTAAACAACCAGTAATCAGTTTGAAAAATGTATTTAGAAGCTTCTGGCTAGTGGCGCCTGGGGCCAATTTTCCTAGTTGTAAGGCTTAAACTCCTATAAGGGCACCTAAACGATGCAGAAAGAGTATCGACTGAATTGACGCACCTAAATCATTGATCCTTGTCGCTTCAGACGATAGCCTACTTTTTCAGTGAGACTGTTGGAGCAGGGGCCAGAAGTCAATCTGCTTCTGCTAAATACTCAGGTGGAGTGTCTACCATAAAAGGTGCCTCTGAGTTCGATATGTATATCATTACGGTGTTTTGGTCTTCTTGCAATCAGCCTTAATGCCCATTGCATTTTAATTAAAAAAGAGCGAGAATAATAAATTGGTGCTTTTTCAAGCTAATTACTTGCTTCACTTGTGAAATATCACTATGAATGAGTGGTGCTATTACTTGTTTAAACTAAGAACAGTCGCAGAAAATGCTGCAAATGATATGTAAAAAGATAGGAAATACAGTGAAATAATGGATTCTTAATAATTAATAGAACTAATTACTCAAACAAATACCTCAAATAATATATATAAATATACCTAAAGGCTTTTATTTTACTGCTAAGGATATAATCAATTGAACCAATTCTTTCCCATAGCAATTTGGGTTTAGCCTTCTTGCCTTTTCATCAAATGCATTACAAGAATAATTAAGATCTCTGCTGTCACAGCAATCGCAAACTATATGCACTTTTCTCCCTTGCTTAACCTCCTTAACTCTTGCGAATATCCAATCTCTAGCTCTATCATTTGTCCATTCATCAAATGTTCCGAAACAATCCGATGATTTCTTATTGGTACCTTTATCAACAAAAATGCCCGAATGAAGCAATCTTTTATACCTAAAGCCTTGTCTCCTTGATTGTTTTATTCCAATGTGTACAAGTTCAAATTTAAGCAAAGTAGTCATTCCTCAATCATTCAAAAATCCTTGATTTTTATATAGTTTTATACTCTAAATTGTTGTAAAAAAAATTCTTTCTGAATAGGTAGCCAATACTCCTAACCTGTTTTAAGAAATTCCTCCCTAGTTTATAACATTAACTTTTTAAATTGCGTTATCATTTTCAATGAATTTACCAGGCTAGTAAAATTGGCCAATGGGGAAAACAAAATCCCATAAATTTAATAAGGCAAACCATGCTCTCTCTGACTTAAAAGATGAGAAGGTTTTAATCATAAGGCTGCCCTGCAATCCAATATTTCCCATTGGACCAATTTATCTTGCTGATCACTTACACAAGCGCTTCCCAGAATTACCTCAAAGAATCCTTGATCTTGCAGCTTTGCCTGTGATTGATGTCAAAAGAGTCCTAATAGCTAACATAAAAAGTTTCCAGCCCTCCCTACTAGTTTTTTCTTGGAGAGACATTCAAATCTATGCTCCTGTTGACGGACGAGGAGGGAACCCCCTCCAACATTCATTTGAAGCTTTTTATGCACGAAACCCTTTTAAAAGACTTCGAGGAGCACTTGGTGGACTACGTTTGATGAAAAGTCATTATGGGGAGCTTTGGAGAAATCAGGCATTAATAAAAGTTGGGCTCAAACAAGCAAGAAAATTTAAACAAAATGCAAGAGCTTTAATTGGAGGTGGAGCTGTAAGTGTTTTTTATGAACAACTTGGTAAATCCCTTCCAAAGGGGACAATTGTTTCCATAGGGGAAGGCGAACCTCTATTAGAAAAATTACTTTTAGGACAAGATATAGAAAAAGAGAGATGCTTTGTTGTTGGTAAAAGTCCTAGGGAAGGTTTGATTCATGAGCAGCCAACTGAATCCATTAAAACAGCTTGCAACTATTCATACATTGCTTCTATTTGGCCTCAATTCGACTGGTACCTTGAAGGAGGGGATTTTTATATAGGTGTACAAACGAAGCGTGGTTGCCCACATAACTGTTGTTATTGCGTTTATACAGTTGTCGAGGGTAAGCAAGTTCGAGTCAACTCTACACAAGAGATTATCAATGAAATAAGACAATTATATGATTTAGGTGTTAGGAATATATGGTTCACTGATGCACAATTCATTCCTGCTAGACGTTATATAGAGGATGCAAAAGAGCTATTAAGAGCTATTCATCAAGAGAGAATGATTGGGATTCGTTGGGCGGCATATATTCGCGCAGACAATCTTGATGCAGAACTAGCAAAATTAATGGTACAAACAGGAATGAATTACTTCGAAATTGGAATCACATCTGGTTCTCAAGAATTAGTTCGAAGAATGCGAATGGGATACAACTTGCGAACAGTACTTGAGAATTGCCAGCTGCTTGCTGATGCAGGCTTTAATGATCATGTCTCGGTGAATTATTCATTCAATGTAATTGATGAAAGGCCTGAAACTATTCGTCAAACCATTGCTTATCACAGAGAATTAGAAAAAATCTTCGGGGCAGAGAAAATAGATCCAGCTATCTTTTTCATAGGGCTTCAACCACATACTCATCTTGAGCAATATGGTTTTGAACAAGGTCTCATCAAGCCTGGATATAACCCAATGAGCATGATGCCATGGACTGCACGTAAACTTTTATGGAACCCTGAACCAATGGGAAAAACTTTTGGCAAGATTTGCTTAGAAGCATTTGACTCCTGCCCTAACGATTTTGGGCGCACAGTAATTAACTTATTAGAAAGAGACTATGGGATTGCACCATTAGAGGAAGCATTACGTGCACCGCTAAAAGGACGCCCAGCAATCGCAAAAGCCATTCGATAACGAAACAGCAATAAAGCAAGACATGAAATGCCTAAAACACCCCCAACAGGATTAGGCGAAGAACCTCCTGGACCTATCAACCAAGTAGGCGTATTTAATGAAACATCTATAAAATTAGTATTTAATACAAACCATAACCCAACCAACCCCCCATGCAAACCTATACAACCATATATAGACCCATTATCTATTAGTCTTCTTATAGAAAGAACCAATCCCAAGAAAAATAAGCCAATCAAAAGGAATAACACCTCGATAACGCCTAAATTAGATTCTAGAAGTGAAAAGATGTGTACCAAACTAAAGACTATTGACTGAATAAATACTCCCCTAGTAGATCCAAATAAAAGGTTTGCTTCGCCCCAAAACCAACCACGAAAGATCAATTCCTCTGCAAATGCGACGCCAAGCCCAAGAACAATTCCATTAATAAAGTTTCCAACATTTAAAGACCCTTCCCACTGGATCCAACTGGTAAAACATAAAGGTGCTAAAACGAAACCAAGCAAGCCAAAAGCCCACAAAATGCCTTTAAAAAAAGCCCTAAAAGAAGCGCGAATTCGAACTTTATGTAATCCCAAAAGAATCCGAGGGTTCTTTTTTTTCCATCGCCACTTTACCCAGCTAGGCAAGCAAATTAAAAAGAAAGTAAACGTTAGCGCAGTCACTAAAAGAGAACTGTTATTATCCTCCATCTTGTAAAGAGAAAGCTGCATAGCTTGCACTATGAACCAACTCAGTAAATACAGTATTGGAAAAAAAATTACCGTAGGTATAAAACGACAAAGTTGAGTCGCCGAAGTCTTCCAAAAAGTAGTAATTAGATTATTCAGTTTTCTGGTTCAATAGTGCTTATAAGACCTCTACTTTTGAGAGACTCACAATAAAATTCCGCAGGCTCTAGATCACATGTAATAACTAATCCTATCCCATTATTATGGGTTTCCAACATAACTGACATAGCGTCCTGCTCACTAAGTTGTGGAACAACCTCACGTAAAGTTTTCACAACATAATCCATTGAATTTATTGGATCATTATGAAGAAGAACCTTATATCTTGGCGATATCTTCCTCACCTTCTCAGTTTGTCTCTCAACAACTGCAGCACCGCCTGAGGTACAACTTGGATTTTCCACCATATTAGAAATGGCTAATTGAAATTACTTTAAAAGTGATTAGGACTTTAAAGCATAATGTATATCAAATGCTAGTGATCCTTCTCATAGCTTCTTCTACATTTTCGAGACTATTAAAAGCTGAAAGTCGGAAATAGCCTTCTCCAGCAGTACCAAATCCACTCCCAGGAGTTCCAACGACATTTGCATTATTAAGCAAAAAGTCAAAAAACTCCCAGGAATTCATACCTTTCGGGGCCTCTATCCACACATAAGGGGCATGTTGACCTCCAAAAACCTTATAGCCAGCCATCGATAATTTATTGCGGATTATTTCTGCATTCTTCATATAAAAACTTACTAGGTTTTTAGTTTCTATCGCTCCTTCTGATGAGTAAACCGCTTCTGCTCCTCTTTGGACAATATAACTAACACCATTAAACTTCGTACTTTGACGACGATTCCAAAGCGACCACAAATCAACTTGTTCATCATTAGAAGTTTTACCTTTTAATGATTTAGGAATAACTGTGTAAGCACAACGGGTTCCAGTAAAACCAGCTTTCTTAGAAAATGAACGAAATTCAATCGCACAATCTTTTGATCCATCAATTTCAAAAATAGAATGCGGGATCAACGGGTCTTGAATAAAAGCCTCATAAGCAGCATCAAACAAAATCAATGCATTGTTTTTGTTTGCATAATCAACCCATCTTGCTAGATGATCTTTACTAGCCACAGCACCAGTTGGATTATTCGGAAAACATAAATAAATTAAATCAACAGGCTCTTCGGGGACCTCTGCTTGAAAAGCATTATCTGAATTCAAAGGGATGTATAACAATCCTTCGTATTGTCCAGATTTTGATGCTCCCCCAGTCCTCCCATCCATAACATTGCTATCTACATATACTGGATAAACAGGGTCAGTTACTGCAATTCGATTACCTGAACCAAGAATATCAAGAATGTTGCTGCTATCACATTTAGAACCATCAGAAACAAAAATCTCGTCTGGAGAAATTTCACATCCTCTGGAGTGAAAATCATTTATGGCTATTGCTTCTCTAAGCCACAAATAACCTTGTTCGGGACCATATCCATGAAAACCTAAGCTGGTTCCCATTTCCTCAATTGCTTTTAGCATGGCCTTACAACAGGCTTGAGGCAAAGGCTCTGTAACATCACCAATCCCTAAACGAATAAGGTTTGATTGGGGGTTCGCCTGAGAAAAAGCATTTACTCTTCTAGAGATCTCTGGAAAGAGATAACCAGCTTTAAGCTTTAGATAATTACTGTTGACCTGAACCACGAGAAGAATTTGGTAAATCCATTTGTATATTGCCTGGGGAAAGGTATCTATGTGAAGCAAAACTGCATAGGATATATAAAGGAAAATGTTTTTCGATTGTGTCTAGTGAAATTCATTCCTTTGCGGAAGAGAAAAATCTTTGCAAGCCAATCAATTTTGAGAAATTGATTGATGTCAATATTCATAAACCAGCCCAATACATGGGCCATGAACTAGGTACAGAACAAAGAAATTGGGACTCCTCAAATGTACGGTGGGTACTTAGTTACCCAGAACTATATGAAGTAGGAGCAAGTAATTTAGGTCACATCATTCTGTACTCAATTCTCAACAGTATTCCTAATCAAGTTTGCGATAGAGCATATCTTCCTGAACCTGATTTAGCAAACCATTTAAAAAAAAATTCAATCGGGTTATTTGGAGTTGAGT
The DNA here is from genome assembly GCF_000760215.1 of Prochlorococcus sp. MIT 0603. NCBI lineage: Bacteria > Bacillati > Cyanobacteriota > Cyanophyceae > Synechococcales > Prochlorococcaceae > Prochlorococcus > Prochlorococcus sp. MIT 0603. The sequence goes on from NZ_JNAW01000004.1 coordinate 180,671, forward strand.
CCAGATGCCAACTTAAAAACTTCGATGTACTCGGATTCAGTCTTAGTTATGAACTAGGCGCAACAAATATTTTAGAAATGCTTGATCTGTCTCATATCGACATCTATGCAAAAGATCGAGCTGACCTACCGCTAACGGATCCAAACTCAATACCATTAGTTTTTGCAGGAGGGCCTACTGCAACTAGCAATCCAGAGCCTTATGCTGACTTTTTTGATTTCTTTGCTCTTGGAGATGGTGAAGAGCTTCTTCCTGAAATTGGATTAGTTATTTCTAAATCAAAGGAATTACAAGCCAAAAGATCTGAAACTCTTCGCAGCCTTGCTGAAATACCCGGCGTATATGTTCCATCACTATATCAACCATCAAGAGACTTCCTATCTCTGAAACCCCTAACCTCAAATGTACCAGAAAGAATTATTAGACGAGTGGCAACACCAATACCATATTATTCACTTGGTTTAGTTCCAAACGTTGAGACAGTACATGATCGGCTAACCGTTGAAATAAGAAGAGGTTGCACACGGGGGTGTCGTTTTTGTCAACCGGGTATGCTTACACGTCCAGCAAGAGATGTTGAGCCAGAAGAAGTTATCGCAGCAGTTGAAAAAGGTGTTCAAGAAACTGGGTACAGCGACTTTTCTCTATTATCATTAAGCTGTAGTGACTACTTATCACTACCTACAGTTGGTATAGAACTTAGGAATAGATTAGCAGACAAAAACATCACTTTACAGTTGCCAAGCCAAAGGGTCGATAGGTTTGACGACAATATTGCCCACATACTTGGTGGTAATAGACAGGCAGGGCTAACCTTTGCACCCGAGGCAGGAAGTCAACGCCTTCGCGATATTGTCAATAAAGGATTAACTGATGCAGAGCTTCTCCATGGAATACGTAAGGCCATGGAACATGGATACAAAAAGATTAAACTCTACTTCATGATTGGACTGCCAGGAGAAGAGGATATGGACATTAAAGGCATTGCCAGAACATGTAAATGGATCCAAGAAGAATGCAAAGAAGATTTTGGGAGATTAAAGTTAAATATCACTATTAGCAATTTCACTCCCAAGCCTCATACTCCATTTCAATGGCACAGTGTTTCAACTAAAGAATTAACTCGGCGGCAAAAAATTCTTAAAGATGAATTCATCCAACTTAGATTGAAAAATATAAAAGCTAATTATACAGATGTAAGAATTTCTGCCATAGAAGATTTCCTTGGTCGGGGAGATAGGAGATTGGCACCGGTGATTGAGTCTGCATGGAAACGTGGTGCAGGTATGGATGCCTGGTTTGAATCTCAAGATCGTGCATATAAAGCATGGTCAGAAGCTATCTCAGAGGCAGGGCTTTTTGGTCACTTTAGAAAGTTGGAAATGGGAAATTGGGGTACTACTCAAACTCTCCAGAAAAATGATTTAATGCATTTGTGTTCACAACCTCTCCCTTGGGATCATATCGACACTGGAATAGACAAAGCATGGTTAAGGAAAGATCTCCAAAAAGCACTATCAGAAAAAACTGTTCCAGACTGTTCATTTAATAGTTGCAGTAGTTGTGGTGTATGTGGACCAGAGTTAGGTCATAACCAAATCATCACTTCCTCTCCAATACCTATTCAAAACAAAACAAAGCCTCCTCACACGACAAAGCAATGTCGTATAAGAGTTCAGTTTTCAAAGACATCGCCAATGCATTTAATTAGTCATCTAGACCTAATTCGATTACTAGAAAGATCCTTAAGGAGAAGTGATTTGCCAATTAGCTATACCGGAGGATTTCATGCTCTTCCACGATTGCAACTCGCTCTTGCTTTACCTCTTGGGATAGAAGGTCTAGGAGAATGGATGGATATGGATTTCTTTCAAGAAATCCAGCCTTCATCTTTGAAAGAACAGCTGCAAAAATGCTTACCTAAAGGCATACATTTGATTAAAGCCAGTAAAATAGCTATCAATAAAAAGAGCCTCTCACAACAACTTATACAGGCAAACTGGAGTTTCAATTTAGAAAGTCAAACAAACGAAAAATATACTTTTCATCAATGGAATGATTCTTTAGAAAGCATTCTCAATGCAGAATCATTAATTTGGGTAGATACTGATAAAAAAGGACGTCATCGAGAAAGGGATTTAAAGTCTCAATTAAAGAGTTTAAGGCTAATAAATGGCAATAATGCAGAGCCACTAGAGGCTATGTCTATCGAGTTGCAAGCCCTCATATCTCCTATAGGACAAAGCATCAAACCTATGCATATTCAATATTGGATAGCTAAATCTTTAGGTCAAGATTTAGCAATTAAAAATATAAAAAGAGAAGAGCTTATCTTAGAAAGATGCTAAAATTATATTGGGTTAAAAGGAGGCTCAGTAAGAGCTCACTTAGCCTAAGTTATTTTGGAAGAAAACCCGTCGTAAACTCAAATATCCGGGGGGTAATATCCGGATCTTCAGCAATCAACCTTCAGAAAGAGCTAGTGCTCTGCATTATTCCTTCCAAAGAACTTAGAGTTTAACTTTTATCTGACTAAATGCAGTTTCACTGCAAATTGATTTTCAAATCAGAGCAAACAGTTCTAATTTTCTTTATATGCCCCAGAAAATTATCGTCGCAGAGCAAGAGCGAATAGCAGCATTGCTTTCTGATGGCCGAGTAGACAAATTAATCGTTGCACAGGGTCGTTACCAAATTGGAGATGTCTATTTAGGGACAATCGAAAATGTCCTTCCTGGTATAGATGCTGCCTTTGTAAACATTGGTGCAAGTGAAAAAAATGGATTTATTCATGTTACCGATCTAGGACCTCTGAAAATTAAGCAGAGCGCCGCAAGTATTACTGAATTACTCAGACCTAATCAAAAGGTTTTAGTACAAGTAATGAAGGAGCCAACTGGGAATAAAGGCCCACGCCTAACAGGTAATTTAGCGCTGCCTGGAAGATATCTAGTTCTTCAACCTAATGGTCAAGGTGTCAATATTTCTCGTAGAATTAACCTTGAAAATGAACGGAATCGTCTTAAAGCATTAGGAGTATTAATCAAGCCTCCTGGGACAGGAATTTTAATTCGATCTGAAGCTGAATCTGTATCAGAAGAATTAATAATTGATGATCTAGAAAGTCTTCTCAAAAAATGGGAATTAATACAACAAGCTTCAGATCGAGCTACTCCTCCTACTCTTTTAAGCCGTGACGAAGATTTTATACAAAGAGTTTTGCGTGATCATATTAATCCAGAATTATCTGAAGTTATCCTTGAAACAACTGAGGGTAGTGATAGGGCTAAAAAGTACCTTTCTCAAGATGATGCAAAAGTAACTGTTCAATGCCACAAGCAATCGGACAATATACTTGAACATTACAAGATTGACTTAGCAATCCTAAATGCCCTGAAACCTAGAGTAGACCTCCCTTCAGGAGGCTATATCATAATTGAACCAACAGAAGCCCTCACCGTCATTGATGTCAATTCAGGCTCATTTACACGTTCCTCTAACTCTCGTGAAACAGTTCTTTGGACCAACTGTGAGGCAGCCATAGAAATAGCAAGACAATTAAAGCTTAGAAATATAGGCGGAGTAATAATTATTGATTTCATTGATATGGAATCACGAAGAGACCAACTTCAACTTTTAGAATATTTCACATCTGCAATAAAAGACGACGCATCGCGTCCACAAATATCTCAATTAACTGAATTAGGATTGGTAGAGCTTACAAGAAAGAGACAAGGCCAAAATATTTATGAGTTATTTAGCAAAGAATGCTCTAATTGTTCCGGATTAGGACATATTGCCAACATAACTGACAAAGACAAAAGAAATCCATCCACATTAAACAGCAATTTAATTCAAAATGGTTCTTTGAATAATGATGAGGTTAATATAGTTGTCAACAACAAGAACAAAATTAATGAATCTACTAATGAGAATCATGAAGCGGTAATTTCAAATATTTCACAAAGATCTTTTGACAAAGAAAATAACTTAGAAAAAACAAATCCTAAAAATGAAGCAGAGAATATAATTATTGAAATGACAGAAGAAGAAGAGTTTGTATACAGTACTTTAGGGCTAAACCCAACATTAATCTTAGAAAAGCAACCAATTAATATTAATGAAAAAAATTCTATTCAAGTAGTCCGCAAGAATAATAAGATCGAAAAGTCAATTAACCTTAGATCAGAAGAATTAGAAGCAGAAGTTCAAAACCTATCTAATAAAATGAAATCAGAAGTTCCAGATGAGATAAATAGCATAGAGGGAAATACTACTAATTCGAATCCAGAAATCAATCAGCAGAACAAAGTCGAAGTCGAAAACATCTCAAATATAGAGATGGCAGACTCAACAGATTCATTAAAACCAGAAGCAGAAGATACACGCAGACGAAGAAGACGCTCTTCCAATGAAAAAGACAATCACAAGGTAGATGGCATAGACGAAACAACGACACAAGATTCAAACCTAACTGAACAAGAAGCAGAAGATTCTCGCAGACGGAGAAGGCGCTCTTCAGCTGCAACATAATCTTGCAAGAGTTAAGAACTGCTGGTTTAGATGAAGTAGGCAAAGGCTCATTATTTGGTCCTGTATTTGCTGGCGCAGTAATTTTAGAAAAACAAAATGAGATTTACTTGATTAACTCTGGAGTAAAAGATAGTAAGAAATTATCTCCAGAAAAAAGAATGTCTCTATTACCAATAATTAAAGAATATGCTCTGAATTGGTCAATTGGACAAGCATCTGCAAGAGAAATTGATTTACTAGGGATAAGGTTGGCTACAGAAAAGGCAATGATTAGGGCCGTGCATAAATTGATTCCTCAACCTGAAATTCTCTTAATAGATGGCTGTCTCCCTTTAAGATCGTGGGAAGGGCCTCAAAAGACACTCGTCAAGGGAGAAGATAAATCAGTAGCAATAGCAGCAGCGAGTATTTTGGCCAAAGTCACTAGAGATGAACTCATCAAACAATTGGCACAAGCATATCCTTCATATGGATTAGAAAAGAATGTTGGATATGGAACGCTTTTACATCGCAAAGCACTAATAAAACTAGGGGCAACTAAACTCCATAGAAAATCATTTCTCTCGAAGATCAAGTAATTGGCTTTATTGTTCTAAGCACCAGGAAGAGAAATCACGAACCAACTGCTGACCTACTCGAGACTTAATTCCAAGTAAAATACCATTTAAAATTGATTGCCCAGTTGATTCCAATATTTTTGGTGGTATTAATTTTAACAAAGGTGGTTGACTAACACTTACTCCTAAAAAGGCTTCTCCCACCAAGCCTTCGTCCGTAGCAATTAATGTTGCATCAAGCATCAATTCAAAATCATCTACCAACCCAAGGCCTTTGAGCTCGCTATCAGTTGCATGCATTTGCAACTTGTTACCTTCACTATTTACAACAGCTATTGATACAACAGGGTTTACCTCTAGCTGAAACACCTTAAAACTGGTAACAGTATACCGAAAACTACCTTGACCTAACGCTACAAGCTTTTTTGGATCAAGCATTGCTCCAACCACCCTTTCCTGTTGTAAGAGATAATCAGGAAGTCGCTGAACATTCTTTTTGACAGGTAAGTCAATTTTTTGTCGAGCATTAAAAGCCAGAGACATAATTGGCAATTGACGCGACATGATCCTATCGACACTTGCACTCTTTTTAAAATAATGCCAACACAAGTGGCCTATCTCGGACCTAAAGGAACATATGCTGAAGAGGCAGCTTGTGCTTTGGCAAAGCTAGAAAGCCTTTCACAGCCAGAGTTTGTTCCATATTCAGGAATCAGGAATGTCATCGAACATCTAGCTAATAAAGATTGTAAAGCTGCTGTAGTACCTATCGAAAACTCTGTGGAAGGTGGAGTAACAGCAACATTAGATTCTTTATGGAGTTATCAAGATTTATTTATTCAAAGAGCGATTGTCTTGCCGATACGTCATGCATTAATCAGTAGTGGATCCTTAAGGGACATTTCAGAAGTATTATCTCACCCACAAGCCCTTGCACAATGCACTAATTGGCTTCATGAAAATCTACCCAATGCTGTTCAATTACCAACCAGTTCAACCTCAGAAGCTGTAAGAATGGTTGAGGGAAGTAAATTTAGAGCTGCTATAGCATCTAAAACATCTTCTGAAATCAAAGGAGTAAAAATCCTGGCCTATCCTATTAATGATGTTGCAGGTAATTGTACTCGGTTTGTATTACTTAGCGATCAAGAAAATAGCTTTAATAATCAAACTGACATAGCAAGTTTTGCATTTTCTCTTCATTCAAATACTCCTGGAGCATTATTAAAAGCATTAAAATGCATCTCAGATCTTGGGCTTAATATGAGTCGAATAGAGTCACGGCCCTCAAAAAGAGAGTTAGGAGAATATATATTCTTTGTAGACATTGAATTAAGTATAGAATCTATAGATAAAAGCAAAGATCTAAACACTCTATTAAAACCTTTTTGTGAAAATATTATTTACTTTGGCAGATATAAAAATAGTCAGTTCAACTTAGCAAACAATCTCAACCCCTAGAACGGAAAATACCAAATTGCATTAATCCATTAGCAAATGCCCATTTCATAACAAGTATTGTCGGTACTTCCCTAAGGGCTTGAATAAATGATTTTGGACCTAATTCAATGAGAACATCAAATCTCCTTATGCCTTCAATTATTGAATCTTCCCAGGATGGATATGTATATTCAGTCCAATCATTAATTTCGACTATACCTGCTGAATACTTACTCTCTCTTAAATTTTGTTGGAAGGATCTAATACTTGAAAATTCAGGATGGGACCATTGATTTAAAAGCTGTTTCATAATAAAGCCTTCTATCAAATTTAGTCCGCCTTTCTTAAAATCTCGCCTATTCCAATCTGCTACAGCTAATACACCACCTGGTCTTAACACCCTAAGCATTTCATCAGCATAAAGTTGTTTATCAGCAATATGTGCACCAGCTTCAACACTCCATATGCCATCAAAAGTTCCATCCTCAAAATCCAAATCCAATGCATCCATCAATTGGAAATCACATAAAAGATTATCTGGAGTCAGCTCATTAGCCCTTTTGACCTGTTCAAGGCTAACAGTTATGGCAACAACTTCAAATCCATAATCTTTAGCCAAGATCCTTGCGCTTCCTCCAATGCCGCAACCTATATCAAGGATTCTTGAGCCCTTAGGGAGTTTATCTAAACCGCTCCATTGAACTAATTTATGTACAAAATCTATCTTTGCTTGTTTAAAATCAGTTTTATTAGAAGATTGTGGATAATAACCAAGATGAATATGTTCGCCCCATAATTTCTCTAAAAGTCGATCATTCGTCCATGCATCATAAGAAGAAGAAACAGTCTTAGAAGACTTGTATTTTCTATCATTCAATATCCAAATAAATAATGCTAAACCAATAAGAACGACTCCAAGAAAGATGAGAAAAGGAAGCATTAATTAATTATTCTTTTTGTCAACATTAGAAAGTGTATCTTTCAATGCAGTTCTTGCAGCAAGCTGCTTTCTTGTGTGATCTAACATCTGATATTCGCGCTGTAATCTATTCATAGTATCTAACATTTCTAATAAGTTCTGTTGCTCTTCTGCAACTGGCCCCCCCAAATGAGACGCTATCCAAAATGATAGATCTACAGGATCTTTAGGCAATTCTTCGGGCAAGCTTCTTTCGGAATCTGTTAATTTACCTGTTAAAGAAACAACATCTTTCAATGCAAGTAAAACCGAATCAGAAAGCCTTTCTAATTCATCTGAATTAGCAGAAGAATCATCATCTATCCAACTAACCATTGCCACATAAAAAGGTGCTTCTCTAATAATCTCAAGTATCCTGAAACGTTGTTGCCCAACTGTGATGATATTACTGCGTCCGTCTTCAGATTTTTGATGTTTGATTATTCGAGTACAACAACCAACATCTGCAATCTTCTTAGTTGAAGGATCTGCACGGACAATTCCAAAAACGCTATCTGTTTCCAGAACTGTTTGAAGCATAATTCTGTATCTTGACTCAAAGATATGGAGCGGCAAAATCTCCTGAGGAAATAAAACAACATCAGGCAGAGGAAACAGAGGCAATTCCCTGACAGATATTTCGGTCACGGGAACCTTCCCAAACATATATAGATACTACTTAAATCTTTTCAATATTGATGCATTTCAATCATCAAAGCTTAACTTCAATATCAACACCACTGGGCAAATCAAGCTTCATAAGAGCATCTATCGTTTTGGCTGAAGGATTATAAATATCAATAATCCTCCTATGAGTCCGAGTTTCAAAATGCTCTCTAGAATCCTTATCAACATGAGGAGAACGCAAAACACAATAGATCTTTCGTTTTGTAGGAAGAGGTATAGGCCCTATTGCAGTGGCCGCAGTGTTATCTGCAGTTTCAATGATTTTTTCACAAGAAAGGTCTAGCATCCGCCTGTCAAAAGCCTTTAAGCGGATTCTTATCTTTTGCTGAGCGATTGCCGTTGACATAAGTTTAATTCCGTTGAATTACCTCTAATGAGGATTTGACAATGAATTTTCAAGATTCAAAAGGACTTCAGATGATCTAAAGCCCTTTAACAAGTTAACTGATGATAAGACAAAAAATATGTTATCAGTTATCTTTTATTTAATTATCTTGGAAACAACCCCTGCTCCAATTGTTCGGCCACCTTCACGAATAGCAAATCTCATTCCTTGTTCGATAGCAACAGGACAAATTAGTTCTCCTGTCATTTTAATATTGTCACCAGGCATAACCATTTCAACGTTACTTCCATCATCTGCTGTAAAAGCTGTGATTTGTCCAGTCACGTCAGTGGTACGAATATAGAACTGAGGTCTATAACCTGCAAAGAAAGGAGTATGTCTTCCACCCTCTTCTTTCTTAAGAACATAGACCTGGCCTTCAAATTGAGTATGAGGTGTAATAGAACCTTTTTTAACCAAAACCATTCCACGCTCAATATCTTCTTTTTGAATACCTCTAAGCAAAAGGCCTACATTGTCACCTGCCATACCTTCATCTAAAAGCTTACGGAACATCTCAACACCGGTAACGGTTGTTAGACGGGTATCTCTTATACCAACTATCTCAACCTCTTCTCCAACAGTTACTTTACCCCTTTCGATTCTTCCAGTTGCAACTGTACCTCTACCTGTAATTGAGAAAACATCCTCTACAGCCATCAAGAAAGGCTTATCAACCTCTCGCTCAGGCTCAGGTATAGATTCATCAACAGCATTCATTAACTCCTCTACTTTTCCCTCCCATTCAGCTTCACCTTCCAATGCCTTAAGTCCAGATACCTTAACAATTGGAACATCGTTAAAGCCATAACCTTCTAAAAGCTCGCCTATTTCCATCTCAACAAGTTCAATAATCTCAGGATCATCAACCATGTCACACTTATTCAGTGCAACAACTAAAGCAGGCACTCCAACCTGTTTTGCCAAAAGGATATGCTCCTTAGTTTGAGCCATAGGGCCATCAGTGGCAGCACAAACAAGGATTGCTCCATCCATCTGCGCAGCACCTGTGATCATATTTTTTACATAATCAGCATGGCCTGGACAGTCGACATGGGCATAGTGCCTGCCATCAGTCTCATATTCAACATGAGCTGTATTAATAGTGATACCGCGCTCTCTTTCTTCTGGAGCACCATCAATATCACCATAGTTTTGAGCTTGGGCTTGCCCTTTCTTAGCTAACACATTTGTGATAGCTGCGGTAAGGGTAGTTTTACCATGGTCAACATGTCCAATTGTCCCAATGTTGACATGTGGTTTGTTTCTTTCGAACTTCTCTCTGGCCATTTGTTTAAAGAATCAGTTTAATAATAGACGATTGGTGATGAAGATATCAGGAATTACCCTGATTCTTAGAGATGATTGCTTCAGCAACATTGCGAGGGACTTCCTCGTATTGACTAAACTCCATAGAAAATATACCTCGGCCTTGAGTCATAGATCTAAGTTGGGTGGCGTAACCGAACATTTCTGCCAAAGGAACCTTGGACTGAACTTTTGAAATTCCATCATCAATAGATTGACCTTCAACTTGACCCCTACGAGAAGAAAGATCTCCAATAATAGAACCTAAGAAATCTTCAGGCACCTCAACTTCTACTTTCATCATGGGTTCGAGTAGGACTGGATTGCATTTTTTAACTCCGTCTTTAAATGCCATTGAGCCAGCAATCTTAAAAGCCATTTCAGATGAATCAACATCATGGAAAGAACCGTCAACCATCGTTACTTTGACATCAATTAATGGATAACCCGCCAAGACGCCAGATTCACAAGTTTCTTTCATACCATTTGAAGCTGGTCCAATATATTCCTTAGGAACAACACCTCCAACAATTTTATTAACAAATTCAAACCCTGAGCCGGGTTCACCTGGTTCCATTTCAATAACAACATGACCATATTGTCCCTTTCCACCTGTCTGGCGAGCGTATTTCCCTTCTCCTTTTGAACTAGATCTGATTGTTTCTCTATAAGAAACCTGAGGTGCTCCAATATTTGCTTCAACTTTAAACTCACGAAGCATCCTATCGACAAGAATCTCCAAGTGCAATTCGCCCATTCCAGCTATAACTGTCTGATTTGTTTCTTGATCTGTACTAACCCTGAATGTTGGATCTTCCTCAGCTAAAGAAATCAAAGCCTTTGAAAGTTTTTCCATATCACCCTTAGTTTTAGGTTCAACAGCAACTGAAATAACTGGTTCAGGAACAAAAAGCGTCTCAAGGACAATGGGGTCATCTGTTGAACACAATGTGTCACCAGTGGTTGTATTTTTCAAACCAAGTACAGCACCTAAATCACCAGCACGTAATTGATCAACCTCCTCACGATCATCTGCCTTTAAAACTACTAATCTTGATATCCTTTCTTTCGTATCCTTAGTTGAATTGAGTACATAACTACCCTTTTCAAGAACACCTGAATACATTCTTACAAAAGTTAATTTCCCATATGGATCAGCCATTACTTTAAAAGCCAATGCACTAAAGGGGGCATTGTCTTCAGATGGTCTTACATCTTCCTTGCCATTTGGCAAAATGCCTTGAATAGGCGGAACATCTATCGGAGCAGGCAAATAATCAATAACAGCATCTAAAACCAACTGAACACCTTTATTTTTAAAAGCTGATCCACATAACATTGGGACAAGTCCATGTTTTAAGACACCTTCTCTAATACCTTTCTTCAACTGCTCAACTGATAATTCCCCATTATCAAGGAAACTTTCAATTAATTCTTCATCAGTCTCTGCAACAGTTTCCATTAATTTGCTTCGCCACTCAGCTGCCTCAGCTGCCATTTCAGAAGGGATATCAGTCTCTTCGATATCAGTTCCTAGATCATTTTTATATATATATGCTTTATTTCCAACTAGATCAATAATCCCACTTAAATTACCTTCTGAACCTATAGGAAGTTGAATTGGCACAGCATTTGCTTTAAGTCGATCTTTTATTTGTCCATAAACCTTTAAGAAATCAGCCCCTGTTCGATCCATCTTATTGACAAAGACCATTCGAGGCACTGTATAACGATCAGCTTGTCTCCAAACTGTCTCTGACTGTGGCTGAACTCCACCTACAGCGCAAAAAACCGCTATGACTCCATCCAGGACTCTCATAGATCTTTCAACTTCAATAGTGAAGTCGACGTGACCTGGAGTGTCAATAATGTTAACCCGATGTTCCTGCCAACTGGTTGAAATGGCAGCAGCTGTGATGGTTATGCCTCTTTCTCTTTCCTGGGCCATCCAATCTGTGACAGCAGCACCATCATGGACTTCACCAATTTTGTGAACAACACCTGAATAGAAAAGAATCCTTTCAGTTGTAGTGGTTTTTCCAGCATCAATATGTGCTGCAATACCAATATTCCTAACTCGTTCTAGGGGGAAGGCTCGAGCCACAGCTATTACTCCAGTTGCAAGATTTAAAAGCGGATGTGACTCTACAGGTCAACAGGTAAAAAGTGAATCTTTTAGAGGTTTTTATCTAAAAATCAATAACGATAATGAGCAAAAGCCTTATTTGCTTCAGCCATTTTATGGGTTTCCTCACGTTTACGTACTGCACTCCCAGCCTCATTTGCAGCATCCATTAACTCACCTGCAAGCTTGTGAGCCATACTTCTCCCATTTCTGGATCTGGAGAAATTGACAAGCCATCTTAAAGCCATTGCTGTGCCACGTTCCTGACGAACTTCCATAGGAACTTGATAAGTTGCACCCCCAACTCGCCTAGCCCTTACTTCAACGAGAGGAGTGGCATTCTTTATAGCTGTTTCAAAAAGCTCTATAGGATCTCCGCCAGTCCTTTCATTAATCAAACCAAAAGCTTGAGATAAAATCCTCTGAGCCGTGGACTTCTTTCCATGTTTCATTAATCTAGCAACCATCATCGTTGCCAAGCGATTATTAAATTGTGGGTCAGGTAAAACTGGCCTTTTCTCTGCGGCGTTTCGTCTTGACATAAGTTTAATTAATAATTTTTAGATAATTGAATTAGTTTTTGTTATGACTTTGGAGCCTTGGCGCCATATTTGGAGCGCGACTGTCGACGGTCTTTAACCCCAGCAGTGTCAAGGGTACCTCGAATTATGTGATAACGAACTCCTGGGAGATCTTTAACTCGCCCTCCACGGAGCAATACAACTGAGTGTTCTTGAAGATTGTGACCTATGCCAGGTATATAAGCAGTAACTTCAAAGCCAGAAGTAAGCCTAACCCTTGCTACTTTGCGTAAGGCAGAATTAGGTTTCTTAGGAGTAGATGTATAAACTCTTGTACAAACACCCCTTCTTTCAGGGCATGACTGCAATGCTGGCGACTTGGTTTTGCGAGTAAGACGCGAGCGCTCAGTTCTAATTAGCTGTTGAATGGTTGGCATCGAAGATTGACTCGGTCAGTAAGTTTTGGACCCGAATCCATAATCTTCTATTCTACAATCTAAAGTGCACGAAAAAGTTTTTTCCAAAAAGCATTTATCTGAAAACGAAGGTATTAAACAACAAAGACCTCAAAAAATTGATTTTTCACCTCTTCCGGTTGTAAATCTATTAATAAACCTCCATAGGATCATTTGATACCTATTGTGCTGTTTTCACTTAACTAAGGCGAATCTATCTAAAAGCTTGCTTGCATTCATGCTTAACGAACCACATATTGCTAATTTCCCATACTGTGATAGCAGTTCTCCAAAGGCCTTGGCGGGGGAAAGAGATGCTTGTGGAGTTGGTTTTTTAGCCCAAGTTGAAGGAAAAGCAAGTCATTGGATTTTAGAGCAAGCACTTCGAGGTTTGGAGTGTATGGAACACAGAGGAGGATGTGGAGGGGATAGTGATTCAGGGGATGGAGCGGGTATTCTATGCGCTATACCTTGGGGCTTTTTAGAGAAAGTTTGGCCTGAAGCGAATTGCTCTCACAAATCCACTGGATTAGGTATGGTTTTCATGCCAAATGACGAAGAGCTACGAGAAAAAGCTGAAATAATATTTGAAGAAGAAGCCGAAAAACTTTCATTAACTACAAAAGGATGGCGCAAAGTACCTGTCAATACTTCAGTTCTTGGCCCATTAGCTCAGACAACCGCACCTTTTATTGAGCAATGGCTTGTAGAAGGAATCCAAGAAGAGGAAAATCTTGAGAATTTATTATTCAGATTGAGAAAACGAATTCAAAAACGTCTTACTAAATCACTAAAAAATCTTGAAGAGAAACCTTATATTGCATCTTTAAGTACGAGGACAGTTGTATATAAAGGAATGGTCAGATCAACTGTCTTATCTGAATTCTATCAAGATCTCAAAGACACAAACTTTGAAGTTGCATTTGCTATTTATCATCGAAGGTTCAGCACTAATACTTTACCTCGTTGGCCACTATCACAACCAATGCGGTTGCTTGGACACAATGGAGAAATAAATACTCTCCTAGGTAATTTAAACTGGGCAAAAGCAACAGAAGTTCATCTAAAAGAAATTTGGGGAGAATCTGCACAAGATATAGAGCCAATCGTAAATCCTTCATTTAGTGATTCAGCTAATCTTGATGCAACACTTGAACTGCTAGTTCGAAGTGGAAGACCTATCACTGACAGCCTGCTTACCTTAGTCCCAGAAGCTTTTAGAGATCAACCAGAACTTGAACAACAACCAGAAATAAACTCATTTTACGAATATTCAGCATGTACTCAAGAAGCATGGGATGGTCCAGCCCTTCTTGTCTTCTCAGACGGATGTTTTATAGGAGCAACCCTAGACAGGAATGGTTTAAGGCCTGCCCGCTATTGCGTAACCAAGGACAATCTTGTGATCATGGGGTCTGAGACAGGTGTAGTTGAAATAGATGAGAGGGACATTATTGAAAAAGGAAGGTTAGGCCCTGGACAAATGTTGGCCGTTGATCTCAAAGAAGGAAGACTTTTGAAAAATTGGGAGGTTAAGCAAGAAGCTGCACATAGATACCCATATCAAGATTGGCTTTCGAAAAATAGCTCAACTCTAAGCAATCAGCCTTGGCTAAATAACACAAATTTGAATGATTTAGAGCTACTAACAAAACAAACTGCATTTGGATTCTCTGCAGAAGATCTAGAAATTATTATTGATGCCATGGCCAGTGGGGGGAAAGAGCCTACATACTGCATGGGAGATGATATTCCCCTTGCAATTCTTTCAAACAAACCCCATCTCTTATACGACTACTTCAAGCAAAGATTTGCTCAAGTAACCAACCCTCCTATTGATCCATTAAGAGAAAAGCTTGTTATGAGCTTAGAAATGCATCTGGGCAAAAGAGGTTCTTCATTAGTCCCAAAAGACAATTCATTTTCAGTAATTAATATTAATTCTCCTATTCTCAATGAAAATGATCTCATTGAACTAGGCAATAAAGACTTAAAAGTTAAAACAATATCCACCCTAATAAATATACAAGAAAATTTCCAAAGTCTTGAGCAAGCATTGCAGAACATATGTCTTGAGGCCGCTTCAGCAGTAAGAAATGGGATAAGATTACTAATACTTTCTGACCGAGGAATAAATGCAAATCAAACATATGTACCTCCTTTACTAGCTGTAGGAGCAGTACATCACTATTTGCTAGATCGAAAGCTCAGACTTGATGCATCAATAATTGTAGATACTGCTCAATGCTGGAGTACTCACCACGTAGCATGTCTTATTGGGTATGGAGCAAGTGCAATATGTCCCTGGTTAACATGGGAAACAACACGCCACTGGTGGGAAAGTCCCAAAACGCAAAAGCTAGTTGAAAGTAATAAGCTTCCAGGTTTAACGATCAATAAAGCTCAAGCAAACTTAAAACAAGCCTTAGAAGATGGACTACGCAAAATACTCTCAAAAATTGGAATTTCTCTTTTAGCCAGCTATCACGGTGCTCAAATTTTTGAAGCAGTAGGCATAGGAGCGGATATTATCAATATTGCTTTCAAAGGGACAACTAGCAGAATCGCTGGTTTAAGCCTTAAAGAATTAGCAAACGAAACGTTCTCATTTCATTCAAAGGCATATCCTGAACTTGATCGGAAAAAACTTGAGTTTTTTGGTTTTGTTCAATATCGCAGTGGGGGTGAATTTCACTTAAACAACCCCGCAATGTCTAAGGCATTGCATGCTGCAGTTAAAGCAGGTCCAGGTTACAACCACTTTGCAACCTATCAATCACTTCTTGAATCTAGACCACCTACTGCATTACGCGATTTGTTGACATTTCGCGAGAAGAAAAAGCCCGTTCCTATAGATCAAGTTGAAAGTGTGGAAAGCATCTGTACAAGATTTTGTACTGGTGGAATGAGCTTAGGAGCCCTTTCTAGAGAAGCCCATGAAGTTCTAGCAATAGCGATGAATAGAATTGGCGGGAAAAGCAATAGTGGTGAAGGAGGAGAGGATCCACAAAGGTTCAAGATTCTTGATGACGTAGACGAAGACAACCTCTCAGCCACATTGCCTAATCTCAAAGGCCTGCAAAATGGAGACACAGCTTGTTCTGCAATTAAACAAATAGCTTCAGGGAGATTTGGTGTTACACCTGAATATTTACGAAGTGGCAAACAGTTGGAAATCAAGGTTGCTCAAGGCGCAAAGCCAGGAGAAGGAGGGCAATTACCTGGTGCAAAAGTAGATGCATATATTGCAAAGCTAAGAAATAGCAAGCCTGGTGTCGCGCTCATTTCGCCTCCACCACATCACGATATCTATTCCATTGAAGATTTAGCTCAATTAATCCACGATCTGCATCAAATAAATCCAGAAGCAAAGGTCAGTGTAAAACTAGTAGCAGAAATAGGTATAGGAACCATTGCTGCAGGTGTAGCAAAAGCTAACGCTGATGTAATCCAAATTTCTGGTCACGATGGTGGAACTGGGGCCTCTCCTCTTAGTTCTATCAAACATGCTGGATTGCCTTGGGAATTAGGCCTAACAGAAGTACATAGATCTTTGTTAGAGAATGGCCTAAGAAATAGAGTCTTGCTTAGGGCGGATGGGGGCCTGAAAACCGGTTGGGACGTTGTTATTGCAGCTCTCCTTGGAGCTGAAGAATATGGCTTCGGTTCTATCGCCATGATCGCAGAAGGCTGCATCATGGCACGCATATGCCATACCAATAAATGTCCAGTAGGTGTCGCTACACAACAAGAAGCCTTAAGGAAACGTTTTCCAGGCCTTCCTGAACATGTAGTGAATTTCTTCTTATTTGTTGCAGAAGAAGTTAGGCAGATAATGAGCACCTTAGGTTTTTCTCGTTTAGAAGATCTAATTGGCAGAACAGAAATACTTCAATCTCGAAACCTTGATCTTACAAAAACAAAAAGGCTTGACCTATCTTCACTTCTAGCACCAATTCAAGAATCTGCTGACCGTTCATGGCTACTTCACAAACAAAGTCCTCATAGCAATGGTCAGATTTTAGAAAATCAACTTTTAGAAGACGAAGAGATTCTCAATGCAATAATTAATCATGGGAATGTATCCCGCAAAATACCAATAGTTAATACTGATCGCAGTGTATGTGCTCGAATATCTGGCAATATTGCTCAATCATATGGTAACAATGGTTTCCAAGGGAGTCTTGCAATAACTTTTACGGGAGCATCTGGGCAAAGTTTCGGGGCATTTTTGTTACAGGGCATGCATATTCACTTAATCGGAGAAGCTAATGATTATGTAGGGAAAGGAATGAATGGAGGAAGAATTACCATAGTTCCACCAAGAAATAATGAGGATGCATCAAATCAAGTAATCCTAGGCAACACATGTTTATATGGGGGAACGGGCGGCAAGTTATTTGCACTTGGGAAAGCTGGGGAGCGCTTTGCAGTAAGGAATAGCGGAGTAAAAGCAGTTGTAGAGGGCACTGGAGATCATTGCTGTGAATACATGACTGGTGGAATAGTTGTTGTACTTGGATCTACAGGTAGAAATGTTGGCGCTGGAATGACTGGTGGAATCACCTTCTTATTAGATGAAGATGAGCAAGTTGGGCGTCTAGTAAATAAAGAGATTGTAGACATTTCTCCTTTAGCAAATAAGAAGCAAGAAGATATTTTAAGGCCCTTAATTCACGAGCATTGGTTACAAACAAAAAGTTATAAAGCAGAAAAGATAATAAAAGATTGGGAGACTGCAAAAAAGCTATTTAAGCTTTTAGTCCCCCCAAGCGAAAAAGAGAAGGTTGGCTTATGAAATATCAAAGGTTTTTAGAATGATCAATGCCTCTTTTTATTAAGACTGAAAAGTTTAAAAAAGAAACTCTTGATTTGATTCCAGAAAAACGAAGTCAATTCATTCAAGCTCACATGCGATGGGCTGCAAAATTAAAAGATACTGGAAAAAAAGTAGCTTCAGGCTATTTAATAAATGATCTTGGCCATCCTGGAGGCGGAGGATTTCTTATTTTAGAAGCTAATGATTTCAACGAAGCAAAACTAATTGTGATGAATGATCCAATGATTAAGAATCACTTGGTGGAATGGGAAATTCATCAATGGGTTCCCGTTATTGGTGAACTATTAAATAAAATCAACGAGGATAATCCTTCATAAGCCTCCGAACTTCCCCTGCGTGATAACTACTGCGCGTTAAAGGAGAGCTAACTACCTGCAAGAAGTCAAAACGCATCTCTCCCTCTTGTCTGTATTGATTAAACTGTGAGGGAGTCACAAATCTATCTACAGGCAAATGTTTGGGGCCTGGAGAAAGGTACTGACCTATTGTCACAATATCTACATTGTTATCATGCAAGTCTGAAAGTACGCTCATTACCTCATCATCCGTTTCTCCAAGGCCAACCATTAACCCTGACTTTGCATATATCTTTGAAGCTTCTTCTCTAACACGAAGTAATAATTCCAATGAACGTTGATAAACCCCCTGAGGTCTAGCTCTCTTATAAAGTCTTGGGACTGTTTCTATATTGTGATTTAACACATCTGGAGAGGCTGCTATCACTTTACTTAAAGCATCCCAATTCCCGCAGAAATCAGGTATTAATAATTCAATAGTTGTTCCTGGCGAGCTAACTCTCACTTCATTAATGCACTTGACAAATTGACTTGCACCGCCATCTTTTAAATCATCACGGTTCACAGAAGTAATCACGACATGGTTCAAGCCAAGCCTTTTGACAGCTTCTCCAAGACGTTCTGGCTCAGAAGGGTCAAGGCCACGAACACTTTTATCAAAATCAATATCGCAATATGGACATGCTCTGGTACAGCCAGGACCCATTATCAAAAAAGTTGCAGTTCCTCCTGCAAAACATTCACCAATATTAGGGCAACTAGCTTCTTGACAAACAGTATTTAAATTTAAATCCGACAACAAATCTGCAACTCGTCCAATACGTTCGGTTTGCGGAGCCTTAACCCTTAACCATTCTGGTTTATGAGTGTTCATTATCGTAATAAAACAAATTTCTCAAGAATTGATAGCTCGTTTAAACATTGATCAAATTTTTATAGAAGTAATTCCATATTCAAGGAAATACATATAAGTTTTTTGAAGAAAAGCTTTTTGTGAATTGTTAATCAAGCTAATACCCTCTAGGAGTTACTACATATTCATCTTGAAAAAAACTAGTCGTATTTCCAACCAATATTAATGAAAGCATATCAACTCTATCAACAGGGAAATTGCCAAGTGTATGAACTTCAATTTTTTCATCTGATCTACCCAGTTGCCGAGCAAAGACAACTGGGGTAGAAGGTGCTCTGCTTTCAAGAATGACATCCAACGCTTTTTTCAATTGCCAATCTCGATCTTTAGACCTGGGG
The DNA here is from genome assembly GCF_000760215.1 of Prochlorococcus sp. MIT 0603. Classification (NCBI taxonomy): domain Bacteria; kingdom Bacillati; phylum Cyanobacteriota; class Cyanophyceae; order Synechococcales; family Prochlorococcaceae; genus Prochlorococcus; species Prochlorococcus sp. MIT 0603. Next base: position 200,027 of record NZ_JNAW01000004.1, read on the forward strand.
TTATAGAAGGCAATGACAAAATCAGATATGGAAGCAGATTGAATCCGAGTTAGAATTTTTGCCCATGAAGTTAAGCAATCACTAAGACTAATTGCACAAAAATCATTCATCAAAGGAGCACCGATTCTTGCTGCAGCCATCTGAAGGGAGCTAATACCAGGATGAACCTTGAATTCTGGTCTATCCGATTTTGGCTTTTCCAACCAAAGCTCCAAAGCCAACCCAGCCATCCCATAAATTCCACTATCTCCTGAAGAAACTAGAGCTACTCTTATGCCTTGAGTAGCTAGTTCTAATGCCTCCAAACATCTTGCACGCTCATTGGTCAGATCACTATCAATACGAACCTGATCACACCTCCTAAATGATTCAAGCAAGTCCAAATATCTTTTATATCCAATCCATATTGCACATCTCGAGAGTGCAAAACGAGAATCATGAGTTAAAAAGCTTAGTTCACCAGGTCCGCTTCCTACCAAATGAAGCTCTCCTCTAGAAGGAGAGAAAGGTTTCATTGATTGAGCAATTGCAATAGTTACAGCTCCTTTTTCACCCTTTTCTGATCTGTAAATATGTTTCTCATATTTCAGAGTTCCATTTTCTCCTGCAGCCAAAATTGATGCAGATTCTGCAACAGAAGATGTACCTATTTCTGCTTGAACTATCTCTGAAGGATTAGGAACATCGATTAATAAAAGTTCCTTAGCACTAAAGAAACGTAGAGGTAAAGACTCCTTTTTCTGAAAGTATCTTATAGAAGCCTCATCTGATTTAATATCAATAGTTGCAAGTCCAGCAATAGACTCTTTGGCTAGTCCAGCCTCATTCAAAGATTCTTTTATAGATCGTTCTATAAGATTTTGACTTGTATTTCTTTCACAACCAATTCCAATCCACAAAGTAGCGGGATGCCAACAACATTTATCTAATTCTTCTGAACAAATATTAATCAGTGGTGATTGCGTAAAATGTTTTCCATTTTTCAAAAACTGACATGCTTTAGCTGCCCCTTCAGAAAGGCTCCATAAATTCGAACCTGCAGTTTGCTCAAAAGTTATTTTGCTTCCATTGCTTAAGCTAATCATTGCATCATTCCAATCTGCATTATCACCTGTTCGCTTCCAACCCCAAGCATATCCAAAACTATCAATAGCAAGAACTTTCTCTGTTCTAGAAAACCCTGTAAAAACAGCCTTTCCTCCAAGGTCTTGAGCCAACTGACAAGATAGTTCTTCGGCCCCACCCTTATGTCCTCCCAATATAGGGACTATATTTTGTGCTTTTGCATCAAGGACAACAACTGCAGGATCACTTTCTTTATCAGTTAATAAAGGAGCAATAATTCGAATTACTGCTCCAAGTGCACCAATAACAACAAAAGTCGTTTTAGAACTCCAAAATCTTCGAAAAACTTTTTCTGGTTTATCAACTATGACTTCTTCAGAAGCTAAATCGAGCTTGGAAGAAGCACCTGGAGTTAATGCAAGGGTTTTTACATGACCACGGGATTTAAGCCTCTTCATTAGGTCATAAGAAGAAGAGGAAAAGCCAATAGCAATTCGGTCGCTAGGTTTCAATGAGGAAAAAATCTGCCTGGTTTGTAAAGAATTTGAGAATGTCTCGTTGATATAAAAATTACTTTTTATTCACAACTAGATTTTAGTAATTCCATCAATCGTGACAATCTTGCATAGCAAAACCCAGTTCAGCACTAAATTTAGCTTATTAAGAAGAAGGCATTGAGAAATTTTAATCTCAAGAAAAACAAATTACGTGGGTAGAACATTTGTTACTTGAATACGTAGTAACTGGCTCTCGGATCTATGCTTCCTAAATCAGATCCTTTTAATAGGGATCCTTTCCTCAATAATGAAATAGAGGCAACTCTGTTTCTTTGTTGAAAATAAGGTGGCCTGCCACCTAGAACCCATTCCTCGAGGAAGAATCTCGATGACCATAAGCCCACCAAAACGTGGGGATAAAGCAAAAGGGGAAGCACCCACCCCTTATGACCAGCCTGTCGATAGGGATCATCAACCTATTGATTACGAAAAACTCAACAAACCTGGGTTCTGGTCTTCCAAGCTTTCTAAAGGTCCCAAAACCACAACATGGATTTGGAACCTCCACGCTGACGCTCACGATTTTGACACTCATCTAGGTGATCTAGAAGAGACAAGTAGAAAGATCTTTTCTGCTCACTTTGGACATTTAGCAGTTGTCTTTATTTGGATGAGTGCTGCTTTCTTTCATGGTGCACGATTCTCTAACTACAGCGGCTGGCTAGCTGACCCTACACACGTAAAGCCTGGGGCTCAGGTTGTTTGGCCAGTTGTAGGTCAAGAAATGCTTAATGCTGATCTAGGCGGCAACTATCACGGTCTGCAAATCACATCTGGGATTTTCCAAATGTGGCGAGCTTGGGGCATTACCAGTGAAGTGCAACTAATGGCTTTAGCCATTGGTGGTGTGATTATGGCTGCTTTAATGCTTCATGGAGGCATTTATCATTACCATAAGGCTGCTCCGAAACTTGAATGGTTTCAAAAAATTGAACCAATGCTTCAACACCATCAGATTGCTCTGATCGGTTTAGGTTCAATTGCATGGGCTGGACACCTAATTCATATTGGTGCACCTGTTGCAGCAATGCTTGATGCAATTGATGCAGGAACGCCTCTCGTAGTTGATGGAGTAACAATTGCTTCAGCTGCAGACGTAACTAATCTTGCACCAAGACTTTGTGACCCTTCTGTTGCAAGTCAGATTTTCCCTAGTCTTGCAGGAAGAACAGTAGAAAACTTCTTCACTCTTAACTGGTGGGCATTTAGCGATATTCTTACCAACAAAGGTGGTCTAAATCCTGTTACAGGAAGCCTTTGGATGACAGATATCTCTCATCACCATCTTGCCTTTGGAGTATTTGCCATCTTTGGCGGACATATGTGGAGAAACAATGTTCATGGTGTTGGGCATAGCATGAAAGAGATTATGGACGTCCATAAAGGTGATCCAATTCTTTTCCCTGCACCAAAAGGTCATCAAGGCATCTTTGAGTTCCTTAGCAATAGCTGGCATGGTCAATTAAGCATCAACCTTGCAATGGTTGGATCCGCAAGCATTGTTCTTGCGCATCACATGTATGCTTTACCCCCATATCCATATATCGCAATTGACTATCCTACGGTTCTAGGATTATTCACTCATCACATGTGGATTGGTGGCCTGTTTATTTGTGGAGCAGCTGCTCATGCAGGCATTGCAATGATTAGAGATTATGATCCAGCAGTACATATAGATAATGTTCTTGATCGAATACTTAAAGCCAGAGATGCAATTATCAGTCACTTGAATTGGGTTTGCATGTGGCTTGGTTTCCATAGTTTTGGCCTTTACATTCATAACGATGTAATGCGAGCACTTGGAAGACCTCAAGATATGTTTAGTGATACAGGTATTCAATTACAGCCTTTCTTAGCTCAATGGGTTCAAAATCTCCAACAAAGTGCTGTAGGTACAGCCGATGTTGTAGGAGCAGGTAACTTACCTGGAAGTGTCCTGAGCGAAGTTTTCAATGGAAATGTAGTTGAAGTTGGTGGAAAAGTTGCTATTGGACCAATCCCACTAGGAACTGCCGACTTGATGATCCATCACGTTCATGCTTTTACTATTCATGTAACTCTTTTGATTCTTCTTAAGGGTGTTCTATATGCAAGAAGCTCAAGACTAATTCCTGATAAAGCTCAACTTGGTTTCCGTTTCCCTTGCGATGGTCCAGGCAGAGGAGGCACCTGTCAGGTTTCTTCTTGGGACCATGTATTCCTAGGCCTATTCTGGATGTACAACAGTCTTTCTGTTGTTATCTTCCATTTCTCATGGAAAATGCAGAGTGATGTATGGGGCCTTACTGGTGGAAACTTTGCTCAAAGTTCAATTACCATTAATGGATGGCTTCGTGACTTCCTTTGGGCACAGTCATCACAGGTCTTAACAAGCTATGGGCAACCAATCAGCATGTATGGCCTGATGTTCCTAGGCGCTCATTTCGTATGGGCCTTCAGTTTAATGTTCCTATTCAGTGGCAGAGGCTACTGGCAGGAACTTTTTGAGTCCATAATTTGGGCACATAATAAGTTAAAAGTTGCACCAACTATTCAGCCACGCGCTCTCTCAATCACTCAGGGTCGTGCAGTTGGTGTTGCTCACTTCCTTCTAGGTGGAATTGCTACCACCTGGGCTTTCTTCCACGCCCGCCTTATTGGGCTCGGCTAACCTTTCCTGAACCTCTCCCTCAATGGCAACGAAATTTCCATCGTTCAGCCAGGGTCTGGCACAGGACCCTACAACCCGTCGTATTTGGTACGGCATTGCTACCGCTCATGATTTTGAAAGTCATGACGGAATGACTGAAGAGCAGCTTTATCAGAAGCTTTTTGCTACACACTTTGGTCATTTAGCCGTTATTGGCTTATGGGTTGCTGGGAACCTGTTCCATATCGCTTGGCAAGGCAACTTCGAACAGTGGGTTACTGACCCACTTCATATTCGCCCAATTGCTCACGCAATTTGGGACCCTCACTTTGGTCAAGGTATTACCGATGCCTTAACTCAGGCTGGGGCAACATCTCCTGTAAATATTGCTTATTCAGGTCTTTATCATTGGTGGTACACCATTGGTATGCGGACAAATGAGCAGCTTTTCCAGGGTGCAATTTTCTTAAATATTCTTGTTTGCTGGTTATTGTTCGCAGGCTGGCTACATCTTCAGCCTAAGTTCAGACCTTCCTTAGCATGGTTCAAGAATGCTGAGGCTCAATTAAACCATCATCTTGCTGTTTTATTTGGCTTTAGTAGTATTGCTTGGACTGGTCACTTAGTTCATGTAGCTATACCTGAATCCAGAGGCCAACATGTTGGCTGGGATAACTGGCTAAGTGTCCTGCCTCACCCAGAAGGATTAGCTCCATTCTTCTCATTAAACTGGGGAGCATATGCTCAAAATCCTGATTCGTTAGATGCTGTATTTGGCACATCACAAGGAGCAGGAACAGCAATATTCACATTCCTAGGAGGCCTTCACCCACAAAGTGAATCACTCTGGCTAACTGATATAGCTCATCATCATTTAGCTATCGGTGTGATGTTTATCATTGCTGGCCATATGTATAGAAATACATTTGGTATTGGCCATAGCCTTAAAGAAATTACTGAATTCCATAACACAAGTAATCCAAACGATCCTCATACAGGACATTTTGGAATTAGTCACAATGGAATCTTTGAGACTGTAAACAACTCACTTCATTTCCAACTTGGCCTAGCTCTTGCTTCTTTAGGTGCTGCTTGCAGCTTAGTAGCTCAACACATGGGCGCACTTCCTTCCTATGCATTCATAGCTAGGGATTACACAACGCAATCTGCCCTGTACACACATCATCAATACATAGCAATGTTCTTGATGGTGGGAGCCTTTTCTCATGGAGCAATATTCTTTGTGAGAGACTATGACCCAGAACTGAACAAAGGTAATGTTCTAGCAAGGGTTTTGGAAACAAAAGAAGCACTTATAAGCCATTTAAGCTGGGTAACCATGCTTCTGGGCTTCCATACACTTGGTCTTTATGTTCATAACGATGTTGTAGTTGCCTTTGGCAATCCGGAAAAGCAAATTCTTATTGAGCCATATTTTGCTCAGGCCATTCAAGCCTTTAGTGGGAAAGTGATGTATGGCATTGATGCACTTCTGGCAAATGCAAATAGTTCGGCAACATTGGCAGCTAATAGCATGCCTGGTAATCACTATTGGATGGACATGATAAATAGACAAGATGCTTTAACTAACTTCTTGCCTATAGGTCCAGCAGATTTCTTGGTCCACCATGCCATCGCTTTAGGTCTTCACACAACTGCATTAATCCTTATCAAAGGAGCATTAGATGCTAGGGGTAGCAAACTAATTCCAGATAAGAAAGATTTTGGTTATGCATTCCCATGTGATGGTCCAGGTAGAGGTGGTACTTGTGATAGTTCAGCTTGGGACGCAACTTACCTTGCAATGTTCTGGGCACTTAATACAATTGCTTGGATCACTTTCTATTGGCACTGGAAACATCTAACAATCTGGCAAGGAAATGTTGCTCAGTTCAATGAATCTGGAACATACCTTATGGGATGGTTCAGAGATTATCTGTGGCTGAACAGCTCTCAATTGATTAATGGGTACAACCCATTTGGTGTTAATGCTCTATCCCCTTGGGCATGGATGTTCCTCTTTGGCCATTTAATCTGGGCAACAGGCTTCATGTTCTTAATTTCATGGAGAGGATACTGGCAAGAACTCATTGAAACTCTAGTTTGGGCTCATCAACGCACTCCAATAGCCAACCTTGTTGGCTGGAGAGACAAGCCTGTAGCCTTATCAATTGTTCAAGCCAGACTTGTTGGGTTAACGCATTTCACTGTGGGGAACTTTGTAACCTTTGGTGCATTTGTTATCGCCTCTACTTCAGGTAAATTTGGATAATTCTGTAAATTAGAGTTAACAAGGAAAGGTAAAACCCTGTCATCTAAGGTGACAGGGTTTTTTCTTTAGATTTCCACTTGCTTAATTCAGCAGCAATTGCAGGCAATAAAGAAACATCATTTGCCAACTTTTGACCTTGAGTAAAAACTATTAATAGCATTTTTATATTATTTGGCGTAATGAAGCAAGCAGCATCATTACGCGCTTCACTCATTAAACCTGCTTTACTCCATAACTTTGTGCCTATAGGTAATCCTTCCCCAAGGAAACCATCTACTTGATTATCTGAATCTGCCTTCCTTTCTACTAAATCTAAAGACCGAAAGAGAAGTTTTTTTAAATCCTTCGTACTTTTTGCTGTCAACAAAGAATCATTCATTATGGATTCTAATAGCCTTGCCGTGGCAATGGTACTCAAAGCATTTCGATTCTGAAGACTTTTTCCATAAAAGTCTTTTTCACGACCAAATGGGCCATCATTCCAGGTCTTTTGGCAACAGTTAATAGAGCAAAACTCCTCCCAATCAAAGCTATTTAACCAATCATTAATCCAATTTCTTTGCTTTTTCCAAACCTCCCAATTTTTTCCATTTAAAGCAGGACCACTCGTTGTGGCTGTAAGAAGATCTACAAGATATCCAGTAGCATCATTACTTGAATGAACAATCATTTCCGCCATAGCTCTACGAATCTCTGAACAGTCAACCAGTAAATCTTTATGTAACCAAGTCTCAATTGCACAACCATAGAACAACTTCACTACACTGGCTGGATAAAAGAGCGTTTCTTCTAACCATCCTGCTCCAATGCCACTGTTCCATGAATTTGAATTAGAGCCTTCATAGCAAATCCAAGTTATAGCTATATTCCTTTGAAGGCCCGCTCGAGAATCTTTCGAAAATTTCTCAATTAATGTTCTTAAGAACACTCCCATTGCAGGGTCATGCAGGTAAAAGCTCATCTTATGGTTACTAAATCAATGCCTGAACCAAAAATAACTCATAAACAAGAAACTCTAGGCGCAGGAAGTATCTGGTTACTCAACACCAATATTAATGGGTATAAAAATATAAAGAGCAATGAACTTGCTACGGAAGTTATTTCTGGTCGATTTTTCCTAATTATAGAAAATCCAAGCATCGAATTGAATTCATTAAAACATCGAAGAATCAAAGTTCGTCTTTTAGAAGATGGATATATTTGTTGGTTTAACTTAAAGGAAATTACCAATCATGTTCAAAGAATTCAGTACTGGAAACCTATTCTCCACAAAAAAATTCAAATAAAAAAGAAATTACCGAAAGTCCTAGGATGGATAGAAGAGGCCTCCAAATGTCCTAATGATTACCTATGGGGAGGAACTCTAGGTCCTAATTTTGACTGTTCTGGGTTGATTCAATATGCTTTCTCGAAGGAAGGTATTTGGATACCTCGAGATGCATATCAACAAGAGGAGTTTTGTACAAAAATACAGTTTGATATAAATACTTTAAATGGCATATCAGCTGGTGATTTAGTATTTTTTGGTAATTCAAAAAAATGCACCCATGTTGGCATGTATAAAGGCAATGGAGATTATTGGCATAGCTCAGGAACTAAGAATGGCAGGAATGGAATTGGTATTGACAACTTAAAACCTAATCGAAATAACTCAATTTCTTCCTATTATTCTTCAATGCTAAGAGGAGCAGGAAGAATTGAATCTTGTTATAATGAGAAGTCGATATCCTCAATTGTGCAATAAATCTATTGTTAAATGAATAATCAAGTTGACATATCTATCGTCATTCCGATTTACAACGAAGAGGAAAGTCTTCCTCAGCTTGTGAAGGAAGTTTTAATTGCAATGCGTACAACTAATGAGAAATTTGAAATAATTTTAGTAAATGATGGCTCTAATGATAATAGTTCCGAAGTGTTATCAAAACTTGTAAAAGAGACTTCTGAACTAATATGTATTTTCTTAAGAAAAAACTATGGTCAAACTGCTGCAATGGCAGCAGGCTTTGATGTATCAAGCGGTGAGATTATTGTTAGCATTGATGGTGATCTTCAGAATGATCCTGCAGACATACCTATACTTATAAGTAAACTAAGAGAAGGGTTTGACTTAGTAAGTGGATGGAGATATGATCGCAAAGATTCACAAATCAGAAGGAAGATTCCTTCTAAAATTGCCAATAAGCTTATAGGGAAAGTGACAGGAGTTAGTCTTAATGATTATGGGTGTTCACTAAAAGCGTATCGTCGAGAAGTCCTTTCAGATATGAAATTATATGGAGAGCTTCATCGGTTTTTACCTGTTTTAGCAAATATAGAAGGTGGAAGGATTACTGAGATTAAGGTTAACCACAGATCACGCATATATGGCAAGAGCAAGTATGGGATTGATCGAACTTTTAGAGTAATGATGGACCTATTAACAATTTGGTTTTTGAATAGATTCCTCACAAGGCCAATGTATGTTTTTGGTTTTGGTGGAATTATTGCAATATTAAGTAGTTTATTGACGAGTTTCTATCTTTTAATCCTAAAGGCTTTAGGAGAAGATATTGGCACTCGTCCTCTTCTGACATTTGCTTTAATACTTGGAGTTGCAGGTGTACAACTTTTCTGTTTTGGTCTGCTAGGGGAATTGCAAATTCGCACTTATCACGAAAGTCAAGGCAGGCCTATTTATAGAATCAGAAAAACATTAAAGAGTTAGTTAAATTATCTTTTTATATTTCTGCGCGACCTTTAAATCGCGAAATAGCTTCAGCTGCTTTAACAACTACACGACTATCAAAATCCCTTAAGCCTCTCCGTAAGATAGGAAGTGTTGACAAATCTCCCCATTGCTCTGCAATTGAAACTGCCATTAATCTTTCATCAGGTCCAGAGGAAATCAAGTTTTTTAATTTTTCTCGAAGACTTAATTTTTCTTTCAAACTAATTGGGGAATGAAAATGAATTGGATTCAGATCAAATTCTTGATCTTCTGCTCCATCTTTAGACAGAACTAAAGATGGATAATTAACTGGAAGATATTGCGAAAACTCATTGTTTACAAGCTTCTTCGGCTTTTTACCGAACGCCCAAAGTGTTCCTATAAGCAGTAAAGCAGCGCCAGCCGAAAAAATTTGATTCATTTGAAAAGAAGTGATAGATGTGTCATTGATTCGTATTGGATTGAACTTTTATGTCACCAATGGGGGCTTTACGTATCTAATACACATTAACTCTATACAGTAATGGTGGATCTTTTGGTAAATGCAATGTCAAGCGAATTTGCCGCGACCTGGCTTCCTGCTGTTTTCGTGCCTCTCATTGGGCTTATAACACCAGCAGTTTTTATTGTTCTCATTGGTCGATACATTACAGCGACCGATTAAAACACTTTTTGTTTACCCTCTAAGTCAACATAGTTCTCTAATACGCCCATGACTGAATTCCAAGACCCTTTCCTTAAGTCAGCTGAACCTGTCAAATTCAATGAAAAGTATGTTGACAGCTCAATTAGACCTGATGACATAGGTATTGTCGATCAATGGGCTGTGAACCCAGTTTCCGATCCATGTGTTGGAGACTTGCAAACACCAGTCAATTCTGGTTATTTCACAAAAGCATTTATTAGTAATCTTCCTTTTTATCGAGCTGGCCTCTCACCAAATTTCCGTGGGCTTGAAGTAGGTGCCGCTTTTGGATACTTGCTATATGGCCCTTATGCAATGACTGGGCCTCTAAGAACAAGTGATTTTGCACTTACTGCAGGATTGCTAGCAACCATTGGAGCAGTTCATATATTAACTGCTTTACTTGTTTTATATAACGCGCCAGGGAAAGCTCCTAATGTTCAGCCAGCTGACGCAACAATTGAAAGTCCACCTAATGATTTATTTACAAGAAGTGGTTGGGCGGATTTCACAAGTGGTTTCTGGTTAGGTGGATGTGGTGGAGCAGTTTTTGCATGGTTGCTGTGTGGCACCCTTCATCTAGATACAATTATGCCCATTGTGAGAGGAGTTTGGGCAGCAGGTTGATTTAAAGAATACTCTCAGAAGAACCTCTTATGAAAATGCTTTTGTCATTTTCATAAGAGGTTTTTCTATTGATAAATGCACTTTGCAACTTAAAAAGTTAATGAAAGCTATTGAAAAACACAAACAATTTATTGATTGGTACCAAAAGAAACTTGGTCTTAGCGATTATGGTTTGCTTTGGCTGGTTTTTTTTAAAGGCGTATTCCTAACGCTAATAATTCAAAAAATCCTAATTACTTAAAAACCAAAATAAAACTACAGACAAATAAAGCTATCAAATGAATCAGTAAATTTATCAGGACTTAATAATCTTCGTGCAAAAATCACATAACACAGAAAGTTTCTAAAATTTATTTGCCAGACTTCCTTCTATTATCTTCTCTACAAAGCAACTGGCAATTATCTGATGTTGTTTGCCCTCCTAAATGCCAAGGGGTGATGTGATCACATTCCATTCCATCTATATCAAAAACTTTTCCACAGTATTTGCAGTGACCACTTTGTCTTTCATAAGCCTCTCTCTTTTGTTTTTGGGTAAAAGATCTTATATTAAGGAATTTTTCTTTTCGCTTTAAAACATAATAATAAATACCTTTCTTATTAGTAACATCTTCATCTTGCATTAAGTCAAGAATTTCTTCTTCTAATTTATCTGCAGATAATTGCTGTTCACTAAAAGAGTTAAATAATTCACCCCATTCAATCCCTTTCATTTCCTTTCGATAAACGGGAAATGTTTTCCTTAGCCAATCAATTATCTTTTGGAAATAAATCCACAATTCTTCAGCACTTTTATTCTTTTGATTACAAGCCATAAAATATTCAATATTATTTTTGCTCTTCCATTTAATGATCGCTTCTAAATAATCTTGTCGAATAGGTGATCCATTCATATAATCTTTTCCATAACCATAGGCAGGACAATTATTCCTACTGAAATATTTTTTAGCATCAGTAACCCAAGGGCCAGAATATACAGCATTTCTTAATTCCTGGTCAGCAAGCTTTTCTCCTGCAATATTAATTGTCTTAAACCATTCCAATTTTTCACTATCAGTACCGCTACAGATATAAATCATAAGTTGATAATTTAAAATTCGATCTTGCTCATCATCCTGCAAATTATGGAAAGCTCTTAGAGCATTGATATTTCCTAGCTTTACAGAGAAATCGCCTTCAACATATCTACAAATTGATATTGTCCTTTGCTGGCCATCAATAATCTCAAAATCACCATCTGATCTTTTAGCCCAATACATAACATTCAAGGGATAATTTTTACTTACTGTGTCAATAACTGCATCCCTTTGAGCATCCTTATATATAAATTCTCTTTGATATGGAGGACGTATATTTAAATGACCACTATAAGCAAATACTCCCTCCTCCAGATTATCAACATAGCCTTCAGAAAGTTGCCTTATAGTTATTTCATGAAGTTGAATTTCCATATCATGATTATATCAAGAGCATAGTAAGCAATATCATCTTATTTAATTTTAACTCCTTAACATATTTTATTCACTTCATTTTTTTAACTAGGATTCTTGCATAACATTTAATATAATATTGATTATCAACTATATAAAATGTTTTATTAGAAGGTGGTAATTCAACCTTGATAGCCGCTCCATCGTTTAATTTTTTAACCCTTGATCTTTGACCACTTGAATTAACTTGTATTTGAGTTGGATAAACTTTAGATGCTAAGCCATCCCAACTTTGAGTAGTCCCAATAATCTGGAATTGTTCGGGATTATATTTATCAAGAAAAGTCAAAGGAACACCCATCATTCCATCATAATCTATGGGTATATCTTTAGTCTTATTAACCTCAATAGCATTATGGTTATCATAACTTGGATATTCAAATGGATTATATTTTTTATAGAGTATAATATCATTATAACGTTCTTTATAATCCATATTAGTAAACCATCTAACCCCTTTAATTCTTATATATTTTTTACCTTTAGAATCAGTCCTTGAGCTTGCTGCCTTTAAAGGATAATCATCAGGGACACCAAATTCTCTATCGCCACTTCTAATACTAGGTCCAAGCCATATTTTATTATCTCTTATAAGTCTAAAAATTTCTTTATATGATGTAGCATTTATATTTCCAATTACGAGATATTTTTTCTTATATTCTTCTAATTGTGAAATATATTCCCTAAATAATGAAAAAGGAGGATTTGTCACAACAATATCGCATGACTTTAGAATTTCAATATTTTCCTGATTTCTAAAATCACCATTACCTTTAAACTCTTTTATTTGAATTTCTTCTAGATCTGGAACTTTATTTTTATTCTTATCACCTTCATATTCTAAATATATAGATTTTATAGAGTTATGTTGACTAAATAAGTCTATGTCTTGATTCTTATAGCAACTAGTAATTAATTTTTTTAATCCCAATTTTTCAAAATTATATGAAAAATAATGAAAAAACTGACTAGATCTTGGATCGTCACAATTACAATAAACTACCTTATTAAGAAAATGATGTTGATAGTATTTTAATTCTTTTTCAATGTCACTAAGTTGAGTATAGAATTCATCTTTTTTATTCTCTCTTGCCTCAGATAAACTTAAGTTTCCTTGTGGCATTCTAAAGAAATTAATATTAATAATTATATTGGTAAATATTTCTTTAGTCTACAAATTCACAATAAAATGGAGAGGGAGAACTTTCACTTGAATCACACTGACCCCATGTGAACTGGAAAGAACCTCTCAATTGTTGAAAATGGGTTTTTCCCAACAACACACAAGTGAACTAGCATGAATTCACAGGAATCAAACAGATAACCTCTATTAAGTCATAGCAGTGAATCTCAGTTTTTTGGACTTGAATGAACTCTTCTGAACCAAAGTAAAAACGGAGAGGGAGGGATTCGAACCCTCGACAGGAGTTGCCTCCTGTAACTCCTTAGCAGGGAGCCGCTTTCAACCACTCAGCCACCTCTCCAGAAGTAGCATTATTACCTTATCAAGGCATACTCAATATCCAAAGGAAATATCTGGATTCTTCAGAAATATCAAATTACGACTCTAGGCAAACGATATTTAAAACCACACAAAATTTCCCAAGGAATAGATCCCGACACTTCACTCCATTGATATGGAGTTATAGAACAATTTCCATCAACACCAAGTAAAGTGACAACATCTCCTACTTCAATATCAAAATTACCTGTAATATCTATTACTAATTGATCCATAGTAATAGAACCAACTTGTGGATAAAAATCTCCATTAATTAGAACAGATATCTTTCCAGACAAAGCTCGATTAATACCATCTGCATAACCTATTCCTACAACAGCAAGGCGACTATTCCTCTCAGTGACAAAATCATGACCATAACTAACCCCAACTCGAGATGGTACATCCCGAACAAAAGTAACTCTCGCTCTTACAGCTAAAGCAGGCTCTAAAGGACAAATCTTTTTTAATTTTTGGAAAGGACTATAACCATACAAAGCCAAACCAACCCTAACCATATCAAAATGCAATTTCTGATCTCTAAATGTTCCTGCTGAATTTGCGAGGTGTGTACAAAGGGTTGTTTTTCGAGCTTTTAATTTTGACAATAAAGTTTGAAATTTTTCTTTCTGTTTAGAAGTAAAGGTTTCAGCTTTATCATTAAGCTCCATATCCGCCAAAGCAAGATGGCTATAAATTCCTTTTAATAAAAGATTTGGAAGTTTATCAATTAAATCAATGAGATCAAAAGCATCTTCCACATCACAACCCAAACGCGTCATGCCTGTATCAACTTTTAAATGAACACTAAAAATTTTTCCTTCTATCTGAGCTAATTGCTGACATAACTTTGCCTCCCTAGCACTACAGATAGTAGGGGTTAAATCCCAATAAAGGCAACTAGCTAATTCTTCAGAGCTAATAAGATTTCCAAGTATAAGAATTTGGCAATTAATGCCAGCTTTCCTAAGGTCAAGTGCTTCCTGCAAAGTGGCCACTCCTAAATTATCCGCACCACCGGCCAAGGCTGCATCGGCTACTGTTTCTGAACCGTGACCATATCCATCCGCTTTAACAACAGCCATAAGAAGACAATTGTCTTTAAGAAGAGCCTTAATTGCAAGACTATTAGCCTTAATTGCTTTAGGAAAAACTTCTACCCAAGCACGTTGACGAGGATCAATCTTTTCTAAAGGCATAGAACTAAAAGCATAAAACAAATTTAAAGAAGCATTTTTGGTATAACTAAGATGATGTTAATTAAATAGCTGGCATGAGCCAGGTTCTAGTTCTAAATGCATCCTATGAACCTCTAAACATTACAAGTTGGCGCAGAGCCACTGTCCTGATGCTAAAGGGTAAAGCTGAAAGTTTAGAAGAAGACTCAAATCATAAAATTAGAAATGATATAAGGCTGCCAACTGTTATTCGTCTTAGATACTTTGTTAAAGTTCCTTATAGGGAATTAGCACTTAATAAAAAAAACCTTATTCAAAGGGACCATAATTCCTGCCAATACTGCGGTTATACTGGCCCAAAATTATCAATTGATCATGTAATTCCTCGCAGCAGAGGTGGTCAAGATGTTTGGGAAAATGTTGCTATAGCTTGTATTTCATGCAATATAAAAAAAGGCAATAGGACTATTCAAGAAGCTAATATGCCATTAAGGAAAAAACCACATAAACCATTAAATTCAATCGGTCTTGAAGCTACAAAACAAATAAACTCAGGCCAGCATAAAGAATGGAGTAAATACGTAATTGGATGAACTATATGGCTAATCTTCTTGTTGCTTTCCTAATTCTTCCAATTTCAGTCTTTGTTCTTCTGCAATACAAGCCCCAATCACATCATCCAATTGTCCTTCAAGAACATTCTCTAAAGGGAAATTGATACCTAAACGATGATCAGTGGTCCTATTGTCCTTGTAATTATATGTCCGTATTTTTTCACTTCTATCACCTGTGCCAACTTGAGCTAATCTTGCTGATCGTTCTTTAGCATTAGCTTCTTCAATTTCTCTTTCAAGTAATTTAGCCCTTAAAATTTCCAAGGCACGTTCTCTATTTTGCAATTGAGAACGTTCTTGAGTACAGAAAACCCTTATACCAGTTGGTTTGTGTAATAAATCAACTGCAGTTTCAACTTTATTGACATTTTGACCACCTGCACCCCCAGACCTTGCAGTACTGATTTCTAAATCAGTGGGGTCCAATTTTACTTCTACTGGATCAGCTTCTGGCATTACAGCAACTGTCGCTGTAGAAGTGTGAACTCTTCCTTGAGATTCTGTTGCGGGGACTCGCTGTACCCGATGGACCCCAGCTTCAAATTTCAATTGGCTAAATACTGCTTTACCTTTTACAGAAATAATTAACTCTCGGAATCCTCCCAGATCAGCCTCTGTTGAACTCATTGGTTTAACAGACCAACCAACTTTCAAACCATAACGCTCATACATTCTTGCCAAATCACCTGCCCAAATACATGCTTCATCTCCTCCAGCCCCAGCTCGAATTTCCAACATCACACTTCTTTCATCTCTTGGATCTTTAGGCAAAAGAGCTAAAGTTAAACGATGAACCAAATCTTTCTCAAGACATTCAAGATGCTTCAACTCTTCTTGAGCTAAAGCCTCCATTTCCTTGTCAGACTTACTTTCACGTAATAGCTGTTTTGCTTCTAAGTACTCAATACCTATAGATTGAAGTTTTTGATAATCTAAAACCAAAGGTTCTAAACGAGATCTCTCTCTTGCAATAATTTCCAAACGTTTTGGGTCTGAAGCCACATCAGGATCAGCCAACTGCAATTCCAAATTCCTAAAACTCTCACTAGCTGTTTCTAGCCTTGCTTTCAGTGTTGAAGTGTCCATAACCACATCAACTCAGATCTTTTTAAATAGAGTTTGAGAAAAACTACTTAGATGATGAATCATCGGAAGTATCTTTACCTTTGCTTTTACTAGGTTTATTTTTTTCATTTGATGTATCTTCATCAGGACTAGCCATACCATACTTGCGCATAAAACGATCTACTCTTCCTTCAGTGTCAAGAATTTTTTGAGTTCCTGTGAAAAATGGATGATTGCCACTCCAAACATCAACATGAATCTCAGGTTGAGTTGAACCAGTTGTCATAACAACCTCACCATTGCAAATTACTTTTGCATCTGGATACCATTTTGGATGAATATCTTGTTTGGGCATTTTTTAGAAGTGGAGAAAAGTGTTTTTTAATGAAGAAAGTAAAAATATTTAATTGGAAATTATCTTTTAGAGAATTGCGGTGCTTTTCGTGCTTTCTTTAATCCATATTTCCGCCTTTCTTTAGCTCTAGGATCTCTACTTAAATGACCTTCTGTCTTTAAAGGCTTCCTATTATCTGCTGAAAGTTGGCATAAAGCTCTTGCAGCACCTTGTTTAATTGCATCAGACTGACCCGTAAGACCACCCCCATAAACATTTACTAAAACATCATATGCTTCACCTAAACCAAGTGTGAGCAATGGCGCTTTGACAGCAGAAATATAAGCTGGATTAAAATTTAAATAATGATCACCTGGACGTCCGTTAATGGTGATTTGACCAGTACCTGGAACTAATCTGACTCGAGCAACAGATGTTTTTCTTCGTCCAGTACCAAGATAAACAACTGAATTTTTAGGAGAACTATTCATTTAACTAATACGTTGGAATTAATAGTAAGAACTTTTGGGTTTTGTGCTTCATGAGGGTGTTCAGAACCCTTATAAACTTTCAATTTACGAAATAATTGTCTCCCAAGAGCATTATGCGGAAGCATTCCTTTAATAGCTTTCTCAACTATCCTTTCAGGGAGCCTCTCCTGAAGTGCATTAAAAGTTTCCACTTTCATTCCACCTGGTCGTCCTGAATGCCTGCGATAAAGCTTTTGATTTCCTTTTCTACCACTAACCTGAATTTTTTCAGCGTTAACAATAACAACGAAATCTCCAGTATCTAAATGAGGAGTGAAATTAGGTTTGTTCTTACCTCGAAGAACTGATGCCACAGTAGTGGCAAGTCTTCCAAGTGTCTGATTCTCAGCATCTACCAGATACCACTGGCGA
Organism: Prochlorococcus sp. MIT 0603; assembly: GCF_000760215.1. Taxonomy (NCBI): domain Bacteria; kingdom Bacillati; phylum Cyanobacteriota; class Cyanophyceae; order Synechococcales; family Prochlorococcaceae; genus Prochlorococcus; species Prochlorococcus sp. MIT 0603. The sequence goes on from NZ_JNAW01000004.1 coordinate 217,656, forward strand.
TCAATCGAGTCGATGGAGGGAGTAATAGTCTTGTTCATCTGGCCGGCATGCCGGATTTTATTATAGCCCTGTTATTAGACAAGGCATATGTCTAAGAGAGTCAGATCAAAGCATTGATCTAGATCTCAAAGAATTATTTTACATGTTAATAGTTGATTTTTAAAAGAATTTGAGGAATTTCTATTGCAAATCAATTAACTCAAAGAAATAGGAGGATCTCTTGTCATCAGAAAGAAATGAGGAAAACTATCAAAAACGATATTTTCACGAAAAATAGATTCTTTGTAGCCTGCACGAAGGAAGCAAAGTCCACGTGCTGGAGCAGCTTCCTTGACCTCAGATCTCAATTTATGTTTCCATCGCTTTTCAAAGGCATTAACAGTCAGCTTATGTTCTCCGACAAGAACTAATTGTCCTATTAGCAACCTAACCATGCCATACAAAAAGCCACTTGCTTGAATTTCAAAAACTAATAAGTCTCCTTTTCTTACTAGATCAACTTCTTGAATGGTAGTAAAAGAATGAGCCCTATTACTACCGCTCCTTTGAAAAGCAGAGAAATCATGGCACCCAAGAAGGCTTTTGGTTGCTTTTGCCATTAATGTTTCATCCAGACGGTATTGATATCTATGCCAACTCCATGGTTCTAAAAACAAGTTTGGAGTACAACCGTTATAGATTATGTATCTATATCTCCTGTATTGAGCTGAAAAACACGCATGCCAATCAAATGATGTTTCCGCAGAATCACTTACTCTAATTGACGAAGGCAGCCTTCCATTTAAAGCCGAAGGCCATCTATGGACTGGTATTTGGCCAACAGAGTCAAAATGAACCACCTGCCCAGAAGCATGCACTCCCGAATCTGTTCTCCCAGCTGCAATAAGTTTTACAGGATGATAAGGTTCTAACGAAAAAACACTTTCTTCAAGCACACTCTGCACACTTTCCCCTGATTTCTGTCTCTGCCAACCACAAAAATCAGTGCCCTGATATTGAATGGATAATGCAATCCTCTTGGATATTGATTTATTAAATACCTGAGATTTCGATTTAGTTGCCATTGTAACTAAGCAACTTTGCTAAGTAATTAGACCAGTTCGATAATTGCCATTTCTGCGTTATCTCCTCTTCTAGGAACTGTTCTGACAATTCTAGTATATCCACCTTTTCGATCACCATAACGATCTTGAGCCTTGTCAAAAAGGGAATGTACTAACTTTTTGTCGTATATATATCCAATAGCCCTCCTTCTTGCAGCAAGAGAACCATCTTTAGCCAAACCAATCATTCTCTCAACTTCATCTCTAAGTGCTTTAGCCCTTGCTTTTGTTGTTGTTACTCGGCCTTCACGAATCAGCTGTGTAGTTAAACCACGCAACAAAGCCTTTCTTTGATCAGCTGGTCTACCAAGCTGAGGAAGTCGTAGTTGATGTCTCATTGTTATTTTACTCCTTAAACTAGTGAAATTTAAATTCAGGCAGAAGTTCTGCTCTGAGGAATTGAAATACCTATACGCTCTAAAGCTTCTATAACTTCATCGGCTGATTTGGAACCAAAGTTTTTAATCTCTAGTAGATCCTCATAACTAAATCCCATTAAATCAGAAACTGAATTAACTTGTGCTCTCTTGAGGCAGTTATATGCTCTAACTGAAAGATTTAACTCTTCTAAAGGAATCTGAGCTTCAGCAGCAGGTTCGGGTTCAGGAGGTATCTCTTCAACCATAGTAACAGTTGCAAGAGGTTGAAAAAGCTCTATCAACTGATTAGCTGCTTCTGCAACAGCATCATCAGGAGTAATCGAACCATCAGTAACAACCTCTAAACGTAATCTTTCACGTGTGGAGCCACCTTCTGATACTGCAGTCTCATCAATAGTGAAATTGACTTTTTTAACTGGCATAAAAACCGCATCAATCTGCAGTAAATCAATAGCAGAGGTCTCATCATTACTTCGATCTACTGGCCTATAACCCACTCCTCTTTCAACATGAAGCTCTAATTCAAGGCTATGACCAGAATGGACTGTAGCTATTGGACGCTCAGTATCAACTACTTGAACTTGAGAAGAAAAGTTCAAATCTCTAGCTTTAACTTCAGCTGGACCTGTGGCAACTAGGCGCCCAATTTCAAGCTCTTGACTTCTACTATTAACTGTTAGCTCTTTGCAATTCAATAAAATATCTAAGACATCTTCTCTAACCCCAGGTACTGTTGCATATTCATGGTTTACACCAGAAATACGTACTGCTGTAACTGCACTGCCCTCGAGGCCTCCCATAAGGACTCTTCGAAGAGAATTGCCTAAAGTTGTTGCTTGACCTCTCTCCAGAGGTCCAATTAGGAATATTCCTGTTTGGGAACGATCATCAGCAACTTGATGGTCGATCCGATCAATCTGGTATTGCAACACGGGCTAAATCAATAAGTAGAAAGTTTAAAGGAGATCACACAAAGTGCAAAAGGCTAAACGCGTCTGCGCTTAGCCCTTCTACATCCATTGTGTGGAAGAGGGGTCACATCTCTAATCAATGTGATTTCAAGACCAGCTACTTGCAATGCGCGAATGGCTGTTTCTCGACCAGAACCTGGCCCTCTTACGAGGACCTCGATCTGACGCATGCCTTGATCAAGAGCTCGCCTAGCTGCTGCCTCGGCAGCAGTTTGGGCTGCAAATGGTGTCCCTTTTCTAGCTCCTTTAAAACCACTTGCACCGGCTGATGACCAAGAGACAACTTCTCCGTTCGTATCAGTGATAGAAACAATTGTGTTATTAAAGGTGCTCTGAATGTGCACAACACCATTAGGGACGTTGCGCTTGGACTTTTTTGAACCTGTTTTCTTTGTTGGTGTGGCCATTAGATTGGGCCTTTTGTTTGTAAATGGTGAAAGCCTTCATAGAAGGCAAGGATGAATTAGATGTTATTTCTTCCTTCCTGCAACTGTCTTCCTAGAACCTCTTCTAGTACGAGCATTGGTTCTAGTTCGTTGTCCTCTAACTGGAAGACTCATCCTATGGCGACGACCACGAACACATCCTATGTCCTGCAGTCGTTTAAGAGCCATGCCCTCCTGACGACGTAAATCACCTTCAATTGTAAAAGATTCAGTAGCTGCTCTAAGCTTTTGAACATCTCCATCATTTAAGTCCTTAACACGTATGTCAGGATTAACCCCCGTTTGAGTCAGGATCTTTTGGGCTCGGGTTAAACCAATCCCATAGATATAGGTGAGGGCAATTTCAACCCGTTTTTCACGGGGTATGTCAATGCCAGCGATTCTTGCCACTTAAACTTTCTATTGAAGGTAAGTAATTCCCTGCATTAAAGGGAATAGTGAGTAACTAAAAGAATAAGGCCTTGACGTGCGTCTAAGCTTATGCCTTTTAATTTAATTAAATACAGACCAAGGTTCAACCTTGACGCTGCTTGTGCTTTTGAGTAGCGGTACAAATGACCATTACCCTGCCATGGCGACGAATCACCCGACACTTTTCACACATTTTTTTGACTGAAGCGCGCACTTTCATAGAGTGTGGCTCTCCATATTTACAAAAGACAACTTTACTACACTGCTCAACGTAATTGTTCTTTGATCTGACTATTCACATCTTCAATAGTGCCACAACCATTTACAGACTTAAGTATTCCTATATTTTCATAGTGATTTACCAATGGAGAAGTTATATCTCTATATATCTTGAGTCTGTTTCTGATTACAGCTTCTGTATCATCCTTTCTGCCTCGTGAAAGCATCCTTCTAGCAAGTGTCTCATCATCTATATCTATTAAAAGTACTGCCTGAACAGGTTGTTTAAGTTTTAAAAGTAATTCATTCAACAATCTAGCCTGAGGAAGATTGCGAGGAAAACCATCTAGAAGCCAGCCTTGTTCTTGATTCAACAATCTTTTCTCAACAATAGATAAAACAATTCCATCACTAACAAGTTCACCTTTATTCATTATGGATTCAGCAGCTTTGCCTAGCTTCGTCTCGGAAGAAACCTCTTCTCGCAATAAATCACCAGTAGATAAATGCAAAAAACCGTAGTTTTCGCAAATCAAATTTGCCTGAGTACCTTTCCCAGCTCCAGGTGGTCCTAAAAAAATCAAACGATTCTTCATTTTATTTAAATAAAAAAGAATTCATATGAGGTTTATTGACGAACAAGTCCTTCATACCTTTGTGAAATTACATAAGTTTGTACTTGCTTAGCAGTGTCTATTGCAACACCAACAAGAATCAACAAAGATGTTGCACCTAAGCCCTGAAATGTTTGGACATTTGTAGCTCTCTCAACAGCAGCAGGAACAATAGCAACTGATCCTAAAAACAGTCCCCCTAATAAAGTTAATCTGTTTTGAACACCTGAAAGATACTTAGAAGTAGCACTTCCAGGCCTCACTCCAGGAATAGCAACACCTCCTCGCTTTAAATTTGCTGATATATCAATTGGATTAATGGTTAATGAAGCATAGAAATATGCAAAGCCAACAATTAAAGCAAAAAAAGTAATTGCATATGGCCAAGGATTTGATGCACTTGGATTTAATGCTCCAGCAGCTCTAATTAAAAAAGGATTCTTAGTAAAATTGGCAATTGTTATAGGAAGAAAAATTAATGCAGAAGCAAAAATAATAGGCATAACACCACCTGCATTTAATTTCAAAGGAAGATAGCTTTGTCGATTAGGTAATAATGCAGTGCCACCTATTTGCCTTTTTGCACTGACAATAGGTAATCTCCTTGCACCTTCTTGAACAAAAATTATCCCAACAATTGTGATTAAAAATACTATTAAAAGGACAATAATTCCAAAGACATCATTTCTATCACCAGTTTGAGCCTTTTCAATAGTAGAACTAAGTGCCTTAGGAAGAGTAGCAACAATATTCAAAAAAATAACCAAAGAAGCACCTTGACCAATGCCTTTCTCGGTAATAATTTCACTAAGCCACATGACAATCATTGATCCAGTGACCAATGCAATAGCTGTTTGAAAAACGAATTCAACCTCACTCAAGCCTTCTATTGCATATTGCCTAAGAATTAATGCAAAAACCAGGCTTTGCATAAGACCCCATCCAAGAGCAACGTAGCGAGTAATCTGAGATATTTTTCGTCGGCCAGCTTCACCTTCATTTTTTTGCAAATCTTCCAATTGAGGTAAAGCAGCAGTTAAAAGCTGGATAATTATCGATGCATTAATAAATGGCAAGATGCCAAGAGCAAAAACACCGAGAGTCGAAATACCGCCACCAGTAAAAATATCAAGAAACCCTATCAGCTGACCTCCCTGCTGAATAAATTCCTTAAAAGCTTCTCTATCTATTCCTGGGACTGGGATATAGATTCCCAATCTTACAAAAAGAAGCATACCCAAGGTTGTTAAAACCCTGCCTCTAAGTTCCTTATTTAGAACGAGTTGGGTTACTACTTCGGATGCACTTGGATTTCTACTTCTAGTAACAAGCATGAACTTAAATGAAAAATTTCAAGCTATCAAAATAAATTTAATGGATAAAACCTGAACTTAGTTGAATTTAATTAAAAACCTCACAGGTACCACCTGCTGCTTCAATTTTCTTTTTAGCAGAAGCAGTAAAACTTGCAGCTTGGACTAGCAATTTAACCTTTATATTTCCATTACCAAGAATCTTTAATGGATATTTAGGGCTGGTGACAATACCACTTTTAACAAGAGAGTCAAGATTGACAGTAGTTCCTGCCTTGATTTCATTCAAAGAGGCAACGTTGATCACGGTAAAAAACTTTGGATTTATCAAAGGAAAGTGTTTTAATTTCGGCACTCTTCTATATAAAGGCATTTGTCCACCTTCAAATCCTGGTCTGGTAGGCCTACCAGATCTTGATTTCTGACCTCTCATGCCAAAACCACAGCTTGCCCCCTGACCTGCTGCAATCCCACGTCCTTTACGCAATTTCTTTTTGCGAGCACCTTTATTTGATTTTAAAGAATCAAGTCTAATAGTCATGAGAATTCAGGAATAAATCTGTTCGAGGGAGATACCTCGTTCTTTAGCAGTTGCTTTGTGAGTTCTTAATAAAGACAAAGCTACCATTGCAGCCCTTGCATTATTTAAAGGTGTTTTACTTCCAAGCCTTTTTGCAAGAACATTTTTAATTCCAGCAAGCTCTAAAACTGTTCGAATCGAGCCTCCAGCAATTACACCAGTTCCAGGTGCTGCAGGGCGAATTAAAACACTCGCTGCTCCATCTCTTCCATTAGATAGAGTTGGTATAGAGCTACTTGGTGTCAAAGGAACTTTTACAAGATTCTTCTTGCCATCTGCAACGCCTTTGCGAACAGCCCCTATAACATCTCCTGCTTTACCAACACCAACTCCCACCTGACCTTTCTCATTGCCAACAACGACTATTGCTCGGAAACTCATTTTCTTTCCACCTTTAACTGTTTTAGAAACCCTTCTTATTTGAATAACCCTTTCTTGCCATTCAGAATCCCTTTCTTGATTTCTTCTATCTGAGCGTCTTCCGCGTCGATCACCCCCACGGCTATTACCTTTACGCTGCTCCTGTCTACCTTCTGCAGCTACAGGAGCAGAAGATGATGAATTCTCTTTTGTTTTAGAATCAGTCATTGTTAAAAAGAATAATCAAAATGTAAGGCCAGCTTTACGGGCAGCTTCAGCTAAAGCCTTAACCCTACCGTGATAAAGGCTTCCACCTCTATCAAAAACTACTTGCTTAATGCCTCTGTCAAGAGCACGTTTTGCGAGAAGCTCACCTACTACAGCCGAAGCAGCACAAGTGCTAGCGTTGACTTTACTATCTGAAAGCAACTCTTTTTCAAGAGTTGAAGCTGAGCAAAGAGTGTTTTGAGCAATATCATCAATTACCTGAGCATAAATATGGTTATTTGAGCGGAACACAGCTAGACGAGGTCGCTGATCAGTTCCACTCAAACCACGTCTTAAACGCTTATGGCGCTTTTGAGTTTTTTGTTTTCTAGAAAGAGTTGCCATGATGAAAAAAATTAATTAAGTGAAAGAGCTTTATTTTTTACCAGACTTACCAGCTTTGCGAATAATACGTTCACCGGAATACTTAATGCCTTTCCCCTTATAAGGCTCTGGAGGTCTTATACCACGAATCTTTGCTGCTTCATTACCAACCAATTCCTTATCAATCCCAGAAACTAATACATTAGTGTTGCTTTCCACTTTGAAAGTTATGCCATCTGGAGGATCTACTTCAACTGGATGACTATAGCCGGCACTAACAACAAGCTTTTTACCTTTCACTTGTGCTCTTGATCCAACACCAACAATCTCTAATTTTTTAGAATATCCATTGCTAACCCCTTCAATCATATTAGCGATCAAAGTTCTTGATAAACCATGGCGCTCGCGACTCTTCCTTTTATCACTATCAGCAGAAACTATTATTAATCCATCAGATTGAGCAACACTTACCCCTTCTGGAAGAATTCGACTTAGCTCCCCTTTAGGACCCTTGACTGTCACAGATAAACCATCAAGAGTTACTGCAACCTTATCGGGAATTGATATGGGTTTTTTGCCAATACGAGACATAATAAAAGCTCCTAAATTAATAGACGTAACAGAGAACTTCTCCACCAACACCCTGCTTGCGAGCATCGCGGTCGCTCATCACACCCTTAGAAGTGGAAATAATAGCAACTCCCAATCCCCCTAAAACTTTTGGGAGTCCACGATTGTTTTTATAAATCCTCAAACCAGGCCTGCTGACTCTCTTCATAGAACGAATAGTAGGATTTTTATGTTTACCGCTGTACTTCAATTCAAGAACAAGCTGAGTCTTAACACCCTCACCTTCCTCACTAATGTGGGAAATAAATCCCTCATTTTGAAGCACTTTTGCAATGCTTCTAGACATGCGAGAAGCAGGAACAAGAGTCTTCTCATGACGCTTTTCACTCGCATTCCTAATACGAGTAAGCATGTCTGAGATTGGATCATGATTAGCCATAAGTTTAATTGCTCCGAAAAGGCATTCCCATCTCCTTGAGAAGAGCTCGGCCCTCCTCATCGGTTCTGGCACTTGTAACAACGGTTATATCCATACCTCTAATAACATCAACTTTATCAAAAGAAATTTCAGGAAAAATAAGCTGTTCTTTAACTCCTAAAGTAAAGTTTCCTCGACCATCAAAACTTTTAGGACTAACTCCTCTAAAGTCCCTGATTCTTGGCAAAGCAAGATTTATCAATCTTTCTAAAAAGGCATACATTTTTTCACCACGCAGGGTTACCGCACAACCAATTGGCATCCCCTGACGAATTTTGAATCCAGCAATTGCCTTTTTCGCCCTTGTTACAAGAGCTTTTTGCCCAGTGATTGTTGACACCTCAGCCAAAGAAGCTTCTAAAGACTTAGAGTTTTGAGCTGCTTCTCCTAGGCCTCTATTAACATTAATTTTGACCACCTTAGGGACTTGATGAATATTAGAAAAGCCTAAATCTTTCAATAATTTAGGTCTAATAGTCTCTCGATAACGATTTTTGAGTGACATGGTTGATTTAGAAGGAGTTCTGAATGTTTTGAGAATTAATAAAGATGGAGGAAATGAGAAATTTCAAGAAAGATTGGTGAAAAATTAATCAATTAATTCACCGGTCTTTTTAAGTCTTCGTTTTTTAGACCCATCCTTATCAAGGAAAATTTCTACACGACTTGCAACTTTTTTATTAGTTGAATAGACCATTACATTTGAAGCATGGAGGGAAGCTTCTTCAGTAACTATCCTTCCTGACTCTCCCTCTTGAGTAGGTTTAACATGCCGTGTACGTAGGTTTACACCTTGAACAATCACACGATTTTCAATTGGCATTGTCTTTAAAACCTCTCCTGTTTTGCCTTTCTCTTTTCCGTTGATAACTTGAACTGTGTCACCCTTACGGATTCGCATCTTGATAGGTAAAGAAGGTTTTTTAGTTTGCTTAGAATTGAACATTTAAATTACCTCCGGAGCTAAAGAAACAATTTTCGTGAAATTACGCTCACGTAATTCACGTGCAACTGGTCCGAAAACCCTTGTTCCCCTGGGATTTTTATCTTCGTTAATCAGAACAGCCGCATTGTCGTCAAAACGAATCGAATTACCTGTATTACGTCGCAATGTTGCTTTTGTTCGAACAACTACTGCCTTAACAACATCTGATTTTTTAACACCCATATTTGGTACAGCATCTTTTACAGCTGCAACTATTACATCGCCAACATGTGCATATCTACGATTAGAGCCCAAAACACGAATGCATTGCAGGCGTTTGGCACCACTGTTATCAGCAACAGTCAAGAATGTTTCTTGTTGAATCATTTGAGAACCTCTTCCTCTTTAGTTGTTGAACTCAATACTGCTGAAACAGCCCACCTCTTAGTCGCACTAAGTGGCCTTGTTTCAGTAATACGAACTCTGTCACCGACCTTGCATTTATTTTTTGCATCATGAGCTTTATATCTAGTAGTTCTACTAACTGTCTTTTGATAAGTAGAGTGTGGAAAACGGTTTTCAACAGCTACTACAACTGTTTTGTCCATCTTGTCACTAACAACGGTTCCTAACCTTTCTTTGAGAGCCATGATTTTAAAGAAAATTGTCGGTTTTAGGTATTAGAGCGACTGCGTTCGCCCTGAATAGTTAAAAGCTGTGCAAGCTGAACACGAGCTTTCTTAAAGAGATGAGTCTGAGTCAACTGCCTCGTAGCTAGTTGAAAGCGAAGATCAAAAAGCTCACGACGAGTAAGATCAATCTTTTCTTTAATCTCAGCGTCAGACAACTTGGCAACATCTGATTTAGCTAATTCAGCCATGATTTAAGACTCCAATGTAGTGACTGATGAATCAGTAGCTGCCGTATCAGTCTGAGTAGCAGTTTCACCCTCATTCAAATTAGTGAATGAAGATTTAGGAGGGGCCTTCCCAACTTGAGTAGGTTTTTCTCCTTCAGCCAATGCCAAGAATTTTGTTTTTATTGGCAGCTTGTACTGAGCAAGACGCATTGCCTCTTTAGCAATTTCCTCAGTGATTTCTTCACCACCCATTTCAAAAAGTACTCGCCCAGGCTTAACAACTGCAACCCAAAATTCAGGGTTACCTTTACCTGATCCCATACGAGTTTCGGCAGGTCTCATTGTTACTGGCTTATCAGGGAAAATACGAATCCAAATTTGACCTCCACGTTTGACATAACGAGTCATCGCACGTCGACTGGCTTCAATTTGCCGAGAGGTAATCCATCCACACTCTTGAGCTTGTAAAGCAAACTGACCAAAGGCAATTTTATTCCCTCTAGTCGCGATGCCTCTCATACGGCCTCGTTGCTGCTTGCGAAATTTTGTTCGTTTTGGACTAAGCATTAGTTACACCTCCTTATTTACTATCATTAGATCTATCCTCAAATTGTTGAGGCCTTCGGGAACCTTTCCTGCGAGGACTGGCCCCAACAGGCAAAGGTTGTTCTTCCTTAGAAAGAACTTCTCCCTTGAAAACCCATACTTTGATGCCGAGAACTCCATAAGTTGTATTTGCAGTTTTATTTGCATAATCAATTTCTGCTCTCAAAGTATGAAGAGGAACTCGTCCCTCTCTTGTCCATTCAGATCGAGCAATCTCAGCTCCATTCAAACGTCCCCCTACTTGAATTTTCAATCCAAGGACCCCTGCTCTCTGAGCGCGTTGCACAGCCATACGAATTGTCCGACGAAAAGCAACCCTTTTCTCCAATTGTTGAGCTATATATTCAGCTAATAAGTGCGCATCTGCATCCACTCTCTCAATTTCGACAACATTGATACGAACCTGTCTGCTGCGATCACCAATTGTCTTCTGAATTCCTGATCTCAATTCTTCAATCCCACTACCTTGACGTCCAACAATTACTCCTGGACGAGCAGTTTTAAGCTCAACTTCTAGCTGATCGGCTTTGCGCGCAATTAAAACATCACTAATTCCTGCTGCTCCATACTTCTTCTGAATAAAAACTCGAATACGATCATCTTCCTGAAGAAGCAAAGGGTAAGTTTTACTCGATGCATACCACCGAGAACGATGCTCCTGAGTGATCCCAAGGCGTAAACCATTTGGATGGATTTTATGTCCCATCAGTCCGAATCCTCCGAGGTGGTTGTTTCATTAGCAGGAGCCACAGCAATACTGATATGGCAAGTTTGTTTTTTGATAGCGAATGCCCTCCCCTGAGCTCTTGGTCGATAACGTTTCATAGAGGGACCCATATCAGCTGATGCAGTTTTAATGATGAGAGAAGAAGGATCTAGGCCAAGATTATTCTCTGCATTAGCAACAGCAGACCTAAGAACTTTTGTAATAGGTCCGGTTGAACGATAAGGCATAAATTCAAGCATGATCAAAGCATCGCGATAAGTTCTTCCTCGGATTTGATCTAAAACACGGCGAACCTTAGATGCAGATCCTCTAATAAAGCGACCATGAGCTTGAGCAAGTGATGAGTCTGACACTTTAACGACCTCCTTTTTTATCTTTCATATGACCTCTATAAGTTCTCGTAGGAGCGAATTCCCCTAACTTGTGGCCAACCATTTGCTCTGTAATAAAAACAGGTACATGAGACTTGCCATTATGAACAGCAATAGTATGACCAATCATTATTGGCAAAATCGTTGAGGCCCTTGACCAAGTCTTAATGACTGATTTGTCATCATTGCTATTTTGTTTTTCAACCTTTTGAAGAAGGCTGTCGGCAATAAAAGGGCCTTTTTTAAGTGAACGTCCCATGGAGAATTAAGAGAAATACATGACGATGAAGAACATCAAGAATCACGCCCCCCTCGACTCCGTTTGGAGACTCGACGACGTTTCCTAACAACAAACCTGTTACTAGGTTTATTACGCTTTCGCGTTTTCAATCCTAAAGCAGGTTTCCCCCATGGAGTAACAGGACCAGCTCGACCCACTGGGGCCCGGCCCTCACCTCCACCATGAGGGTGATCGCAAGGGTTCATAACACTACCCCGAACTTGAGGCCTTCTACCAAGCCATCTTTTTCTACCTGCCTTACCTAAACTAGTATTTCGAATCTCTGAATTCCCAACCTCTCCTAGAGTTGCATAACATTCTCGCCGAACGAGCCTTACCTCTGTAGAAGGAAGTTTCAAAGCTACATATTCACCTTCTTTAGCCATAACCTGAGCGCTAGCTCCAGCAGAGCGAACCATTTGACCACCCCTACCTGGGTATAGCTCAACACAATGAACACTGGAGCCTAAAGGTATAGCTGATAACGGCATCGCATTACCAGTTTCAAAGGGTACATTGGAACCAGATAAAACTTTTTGACCTACGTGAATCCCCGAAGGGGCAAGAATATAACGTTTTTCACCATCTTCATAAAAGAGCAACGCTAATCGAGCATTGCGATGAGGGTCATAATGAATAGCTGCGATTTTTGCCGGCACATTATGTTTATTGCGCCGAAAATCAACAAGTCTATATTGTCTTTTATGTCCACCGCCACGATGTCGACAAGTAATAACTCCTCTGTTATTGCGACCCTTAAGACGATGCTTAGGAACAACCAAAGATCTCTCAGGCTTTCTCTCAGTAACTTCATTGAAGTCAGTTACCACTCGTGTTCGAGTGCCTGGGGTATAAGGACGGAAAGTACGGATTGCCATTGTTTTTAACCTTCAGAATCAGGGAACAACTGAATTGAATTTCCTTCAGCCAACCTTACTATTGCCTTCTTTACCTGGGCTCTTTTGCCAGAAAAGCGGCCAACTCGTCTACTTCGTCGAGGGGGATTCATGGTGCTAATTCCAATAACTTTGACATCAAATAGTTTTTCTATTGCCGCCTTAATATCTGGTTTAGCAGCACGATGATCAACTTCAAAGGTGTACTGATTTAAATCCATAGATCTCGTAGCCTTTTCAGTAATCAAAGGACGGCGAATGATATCTGGAAGGCGGTCTTTAAACATTTCAGTCATTTCCATATACCTCCTGGATTTTTGACAAAGCATCTTCCCCAATAATCAGAGAAGTAGCATTCAACAAATCAAATACATTGAGATGATCTGCACCTATAAGCTTTACTTTATCCAAGTTCCGAACAGACTTTCTAATAATCTCTGATGGTTCAGAAAGGATAATAAGAACTTTGGAATTAGCCGCTAAACCTAAACGACTAAGGAAGTCTTGGATTTCTTTAGTTTTAGGTGCTTTGATTTTTGATCCAAAATCTTTTACAGCAATTACATCCTCAAATCTGGACATTAATGCTGTTCTCAATGCCAAACGTCTCTCCTTCCGATTCATACCAAGCTTGTATTGCCTTGGCTTAGGCCCAAAAATGATCCCACCGCCTGGACGAAGAGGTGTACGTATAGAACCTTGCCTAGCTCTTCCTGTGCCCTTTTGCTTGTATGGTTTACGCCCTCCTCCTCTGACCTCAGCCCTAGTCAAAGTACTTGCTGTTCCTTGGCGAGAATGTGCTTGCTGACGTAATACAGCTCTATGCATTAAGTCAACGGCGACAACTTCTTTAGCGACGTTCAAGTCAAGATTTGCCTTGCCAGTTTCTTTGCCCTGCCAATCAAAGACAATACAGTTTGCCATTTTAATTACCTCCTTCTATTGAAATCAAACCAACCCGATTTGCAGGTCGAATATTGACTAATGAACCAGGTTTACCAGGTAAAGATCCCTTTATAACTAATAGGTTGTGATCAGTATCTATCTTCATAATGATTAATCCCCTAGTAGTAATCTTTTTACCTCCATAGCGTCCTGCCATTCTTTTACCTGGATAAATTCTACCTGGAGTAGTACCTGCTCCTGTAGATCCAGGTTCACGATGATTTTTAGAGCCATGACTCATTGGTCCTCGGCTAAAACCATGCCTCTTTTGATAGCCAGAGAAACCGCGGCCCATGCTGGTCCCACTAACATCTACCTTCTGACCCGTCTTAAAGTTTTCAACTGTTATTTGAGCTCCCAATTCATATTCATCTAAATTATCCACACGATATTCACTCATATATCTAAGAAGTTCTTTACCTGACTTAGAAAGATGACCTTTAAAAGGTTTATTAATCAACTTATCTCGCACAGCACCAAAAGCTATCTGAACAGCAGAATAACCATCAGTTGCTGCGCTTTTAATTTGTGTAATACGACATGGTCCAGCCTGTACCAATGTGACAGGTACAGACCTTCCAGAATCGTCAAAAAACTGGGACATGCCCAACTTCTTACCTAAAATGCCAATAGACATAAAAATGCAGTAGGGCTAGCTTGGTAAATCCTCTAACGAGAAATTTAGAATTAGGTATTTGCTGATTGGTAACCCCTCAATTAACCAAAAAATCCAAACCTAAAAATTAGGAAGTGAAAATAATTCTTCGGATAGGGCTAGCAAAAATCAGCTGGCTGAGACTTAGTCGAACATTAAGAAAAGTTCGATCAGTTTCTCCACAGAAAAAAGCAAAAGCCTGTCTCTGCTTACCAAGAATCAAACGCAATCGCTTGAAGTGCGGCGTTTTCTAGAGGCCCGGCTAGCATTCGGGCATTGATAAACACTGCAATTTAATAGAATACACTAAAGCGCTCCTTAAAAGTTCCTCTTTTTGCTGCCAGACTATATAAAGAAAGTGATTTAATTTGAAAATGCCTCTATTACTATCTGGTAAGAAATTTCGCAATGATCTTGAGGCTGAAGGTTGTCTTGCAATAAATGCACCATTAGAGGGTGGTTCCGAAACCAGACTATTAAGACGCCTTAAAGCTTCTGGATATAGGACTCAAATCATGTCTGTTAGAGGATTTGGCGACCCAGAAGTATTTCTATTAAACCTTCATGGGATTCGACCGCCTCATTTGGGTCATCAAAATATAGGCAGAAATGGAGCCGTAGGAGAAGTGCAACAAGTCATACCTCAAGTTAATGAATTACTTGCAGAAAACAAAAATGTGGTTTTGTGGTTACTCGAAGGGCAAGTCTTATCACGCTCCGAATTGCTCTCTCTATGTAATGTATGTGAAAACGAACCAAGGCTGAAAATAGTTGTCGAAATGGGTGGTTCCCGAGCACTTAAATGGCAATCCATGAGAAGCTTCCTCCAATAAAATGCGTTAAAAGTCTTTTGGATCAAGTGAATTGTTCCAATGAAATTGCCTTACACAGAGGTACTTGGGTAAAGCTAATTTGTGGTGCCAGTAATGAAGATCTACCTTCTATTACTGATTTATGTGCTATTTACGCAGCAGCAGGGGTCCACTGTGTAGATGTATCCGCTGATATAGCCGTTGCCACTGCTGCAAGAGAAGGACTTCAATGGGCTGCCTCTAATCTAGGGAAAAATCCTTGGTTAATGATTTCCGTAAGCGATGGAAAAGATATTCATTTTAGAAAAGCTTATTTTGATCCCAAAAAATGCCCAGAAAAATGTTCTAAGCCCTGTTTAAAAGTTTGCCCTGCTGATGCAATTAGTGAAAATATGGGTGTTCTTAAAAATCGATGTTATGGATGTGGTCGTTGCTTACCAGTATGTCCACTAGAAATAATCAAGGAAGAGAATAATTTCCTGAAAATTGAAGATTTTGGAATAGTTATTCAGCAAATCAAACCAGATGCAATTGAAATTCATACTGCTCCTGGTCGAATACAGGAATTTACAAATTCTGTAAGAGAAATAGTTGATTCTAAAGTTGAGTTAAAAAGAATTGCTATTAGTTGTGGACTGGAAGGTCATGGAATCACTAAAGATGAATTATCAAAAGAACTCTGGTCTCGCTATCAATGTTTACGTCATTACAAGCAAAAACTTATTTGGCAACTGGATGGTCGACCAATGAGTGGAGATTTAGGATTGGGGACTGCAAAAGCAGCAGTATTGCTATTAGAAAAAATGCAATCGATCGTTCCACCTGGTCCTCTTCAGCTTGCTGGCGGAACGAATGAAAAAACTATTCATTACTTAACAAAAAATCACTGCGTAGCAGGAGTTGCATTTGGTGGAATGGCTAGAAAATTAATACAACCTTTCTTAATAGAAGCAAAAAAGCAAAATAAAAAACTAATCGACAATCCAAAAGAATTCCATAGAGCCCTCAAACTGGCGAGATTCCTTATCCAACCATGGTTGGATAAGGAATCTCAGGTAAGTGATTAACACATTAAAGAGCCTCAAAACTGCTTAAAAAGATTGATCTGAACAATGTGAATCACAATCCTTGAAGTCGTGAGATGAACTTCGTTAGTCCACAATGTGCAATTATTTTGTATAAGTAAAGAGTCCTTTCTAAGGACGCAACCTCAATGGGGCGTCGCCAAGCGGTAAGGCACCGGGTTTTGGTCTCGGCATTCCTAGGTTCGAATCCTAGCGCCCCAGTTTTAAAATCATTTCGTGAAAACAAAGCCAATTATAGTTTTCGACTTTGATGGAGTCATCATTGACGGTATTGTTGAATACTGGAGCAGCTCTAGACAAGCTTGTTTAGATTTAATAAAAAAAGAGCCTAATACTAAAGACTTACCTATAGAAGTACCTGATGCTTTTAAACAACTACGGCCTTGGGTAAAAGATGGTTGGGAAATGGTTCTTTTAGCAGCAGAGTTGATAAGAACAGGGATTGATCTCAATAATCCAATAAAATTTGCAGCTGCATATGAGGAGAATTGTCAAAAAGCTCTCCAAAGCTGGGGATGGGAACAAGAGCAATTGCAACTCGCACTAGATAATGTCCGACATCGAGCTATTAGTACTAACAGAGCAGAGTGGTTAAAGAGTCACAAACCATTTTCAGGAGTAGTGGAAAGACTTAATCGATTCAAGTACGAGAACACAGATTGGGCAGTATTAACTACTAAAAGTGCTGAATTTACATCCGAGTTACTAACCAGTTTAAATCTTTATCCCACATTTTTATATGGTCACGAATCAGGCAAAAAAGCTGACATATTACTGAAAATTTCTAAAAAT
This sequence comes from Prochlorococcus sp. MIT 0603, assembly GCF_000760215.1. Lineage (NCBI taxonomy): Bacteria > Bacillati > Cyanobacteriota > Cyanophyceae > Synechococcales > Prochlorococcaceae > Prochlorococcus > Prochlorococcus sp. MIT 0603. The sequence goes on from NZ_JNAW01000004.1 coordinate 234,645, forward strand.
CGTTTAATTAAAGGATTTATAGAAGATCGCAAAGCTACTCTGCAGACAGTATTAAATACACCTGGATTAAGCACAATCCCCTGTTATCTTGCGAGCTGGGGTTATCTCAAGCCTAACGATCACAAAAATATTCCCTTAGGAATTCGTTTATTAAAACCAGAAGATTTAATGTCCCCATTAGCAGAATGGCCTTGACTCCTTGGCGTACGTGTGTACTAATAGCAAAAGAAGTGCCTGCTCTTGATTTTTAATCCATTCGAACTTGCAGCAACTTTCCCTTTAACTCACACAAATAATCAAAATGTCAGTCGAAATCAAGCCAGGTCAATCATTAGCTTCATCCAATAATCCAAATAAGACACAATCTGGAGAACGAGAGAAAGCACTCAGCCTTGTACTAGGACAAATAGAAAGGAATTTTGGTAAGGGCTCAATCATGCGACTGGGAGATGCCTCCAAAATGCGCGTGGAAACAATCTCAACGGGAGCACTAACCCTTGACCTTGCACTAGGCGGAGGTTACCCAAAGGGAAGAGTCGTAGAAGTATATGGGCCAGAAAGCTCAGGCAAAACAACACTCACATTGCACGCAATCGCAGAAGTACAGAAACGTGGCGGAGTGGCAGCCTTCGTAGACGCAGAGCATGCACTAGATCCTGTTTATGCTGCCTCTCTAGGTGTTGACATTGAGAATCTCCTTGTATCACAACCAGATACAGGAGAGATGGCTTTGGAAATTGTAGATCAACTAATTCGATCCTCAGCTGTCGATCTTGTTGTTGTTGACTCTGTTGCCGCACTGACTCCTCGATCAGAAATCGAAGGGGAAATGGGAGATCATGCAGTAGGCAGCCAAGCGAGATTAATGAGTCAAGCAATGCGAAAGATTACTGGTAATATTGGAAAATCAGGATGCACAGTAATCTTTCTAAATCAATTACGTCTTAAGATAGGTGTGACATACGGCAATCCCGAGACAACTACAGGTGGAAATGCTCTTAAGTTTTATGCCTCAGTTCGCCTCGACATACGTAGAATTCAAACCCTTAAACGGGGGACAGAGGAGTATGGAATACGTGCAAAAGTAAAAGTTGCAAAGAACAAGATTGCGCCTCCATTTCGAATTGCAGAATTTGATATTCTTTTTGGAAAGGGAATCAGCACATTAGGATGTCTGCTTGATATGGCAGAAGAAACAAATATTGTCACTCGCAAAGGCGCTTGGTATAGCTATGAAGGAGATAACATTGGTCAAGGCCGAGACAATACAATTATTTGGCTTGAAGAAAATGCAGAAGCAAAAGATAAAATAGAAAGATTAGTCCGCCAAAAGCTAACTGAAGGGTCTGAGGTTAGCGCTAATTCAATGCGACCTTTAGCAACAGCAGCCCGTGCAACAAGCACAACCCCTGTAATGAGAAAAGCGTCTAATGCTGCTTAATCAAAATTCATCAACGCAAGTCGGCAGGAATCCACCACCCTGCAGCAGGTCCTAGAATACGAACAACTACCCATACCAAAACCAAGATACCTATTCCAACCCACCCTCCTTTAATAGTGAGGTCAATAAACTGTTCCCTTTGCCTCTGGGTAATTGGTAGCCATTCAATAATTCGAGAAGATTCCTCTTCTTTACTCTTCTTTATTGTCTTAACTTTACGTGGTCCAAGATTCTCTTGGGCTCGACGACGAGCTTCTCCCATATTGATCTCTTAAAGCTAAGAACTAGTCTAGGAAATCACAGGTAAAAAACTCAATCTGGTAAAAGATGATTTACAGGGATCCATGGTTCTAGGGCATAGAAAACTTTATTTCCCCAAGACCTGGAACGCAAACGTCCATCCAAAATCGCAATTCTTCCGTTGTTTTGCCGAATAGGGAGAACCAAGACGGGCAAGAGCCTTAATAAGTCGGGTAAAAGTAAATCTCTAAACCAATCCAGACCTTGTTTCTTATATGATTCAACTCTGGCAGCAGTTAGAGGGGATTCCAAACTACTAATTGGCAATAAGGCAATGATCAACTGTTCTGGTGGGGGAAGCTTATCAGCAAAGGCAAGCCACCATTCTGAATTACAACAAATCACACCATTAGATGAAGGATTAGCAGATTGAAGACTGACTCTTTTACCAAATTCGGCAGCCAGCTGAGAAGTTAATTGCCTCAGCAATTGATTATCATCTAATAAAAGAACTGTTAATCCTTGCCTACCCAAAACCAGACGCCTACATTGATCCAATAGATGCTCCCCAAAACATTCAGCATTAGGCAAAGGTTGTCTAAAAGGAACAAATAATTTTACTGGTTCTTGATGAATGGGGCCTCCTAATTTGACATTGACATCAAGGATCTCTTTAAAAGATTCAAATTCTGCATGGAGTGCTCCATTAAGCATAATAAATGAATTATCAATAAAAAGTTGGCGAAGAGTTTGCAATGGTTCCAGGGGTTGCAAGTGCCAAGTCCAATCAAGAAGTTTATGGTCAAGTTCAGCCCAACTAGCCCATCCTTGAGATGTGGCATCCAAAACAGCACTCCATAATTCAGGAGGCTGTGGAAATATTCCTAATAAATCTCTTAATTCAAGAATGTCTTTAATATCAACTCTTATAAGTGCATTAGGTCGAATAGCCTCTGAAAAGAATTTCAGACTTAAGCGATCATGTAAATTAATTAGTGAAGATGAAGCGGAAGGATATGCCCTACTTAAAGAGGTCCAATCAGAAGAATTAACTTTAATAGACATCGCTTCTCTTAAACGAGAACTAAAGCGTTCTGCTTCAAGAATTATCAATTGTTTTGAACGAAAAAAACCATGGCGATATGCACTAATCCAATCCAGATAATCAAGAACCCAAACTTTGTCATCGATAGGGGGCTCTTTCCCTTCCCAAACAGGAAGATTCAAGCCCACTGTTCTTAATCTTGGGATTTCAACTTCAAATAATCTGCGTCTTTGAGTTGGTGTCACTACTAAAACAGCACCACAGCTTTTTAAAGCAAGCGGAATCAGAACACCAAGCCAATAATCATACTGATTAGCTATTTCAAACTGAAATATTGATTTATCTCTTCGGCGCAAGCTACGTGCCATAAGCCTGCTCAGAGTTAAATTGTGTGGCCATAGTAAAGAATCTGTCTTTAAAAGATTCTTCAAATAATTATGAGCATATACCTCAATCATGTGCTGATATTAACTGATCAAGAAAAATTCAGTCCTATATTGAGAAGGATATGCAAACGATGAAGGAGGACTAAGAAAATTAATGAAATTACATCGTGTTGGCATTGTTGGGCTTGGTCTAATTGGTGGATCAATAGGCTTAGATCTTCAGCAAATGGGCTATGAGGTTTGTGGCTTAGTACACCGAAAGACAACTGAAAAAAGGGCAAAAGAAAGAGGACTTGCTCAAGTGATAAGTACAGAAGTAAATGTTATTGAAAATTGCTCAATTATCATTCTTGCATTGCCATTATCACAACTGGTGAATCCAGAGCAGAGTTTAGTTGATGCCCTGCCACGTAATGCTGTTGTTACCGATGTAGGGTCTGTAAAAAAACCAATAATAGATATATGGGAAAAATTACATCCTAATTTCGTTGCTAGTCATCCCATGACTGGAACAATTGAAACTGGAGTAGAAGCTGGCAAAAACAAATTGTTTAATGGACGTACATGGATAACTACACCAACGAACAGAACCCAATTGGAAGCATTAGAAACAATAAAGCAAGTAGCAACTGATCTAGGTAGTCAGTGGGTTACCACAGATCCTGAAACTCATGATCAAGCAGTGGCTTTAATCTCTCATTTGCCAGTATTTGTTAGTGCTGCATTACTTCAAACTGCTGGAAAAGAAGAAATTAATAAATCAATCACACTAGCAAAAAGAATTGCCTCAAGTGGCTTCAAAGATACAACGCGCGTGGGAGGTGGTAATCCCGATCTAGGAATGGGAATGGCAATGCACAATAAATCAGCTCTATTGAATGCAATGAAGTCTTACCGCTCATCATTTGACAAGCTAGAAGCGATTATTCGAAAAGATGAATGGGGCAAATTAAAAGAAGAATTGCTCGAAACTCAAGAAAGTAGACCTGATTTTCTTTAAACGAAAAATTATTTTATTAAAGTAAATAACCGGCCATGGTCAAAAGCTAACTGTCGGCATGCCATCACAGCAGATTGACTTACTCCTGCTGTCCCTTCCCCTGGGTAAATGGAATCACCACATAACCATAAACCTTCTAGAGGAGTTCGACTGGATAATCCAAAAGGTCCAAAGGTTGTAGGAGTCTGGCCCAATCCACCTACAATGCCCTGTGGACGACCTGTCCATTTAGCAAAGCTTCTTGGAGTAGCTAATTCCTTGTGCAGCCAGCTCTGAGAATCAATGGAAAATTCAATATTGAGAGTTTCTACAATCTTCTTTAAAGCTAAATGTTTAGATTGTCGATATTGAACTTCATTAAAAGAATTCCAGGATAAAACATCAGTAAAAGCACTTGCAATAACAGTTGCTTGACCAAAAGGAGCACGACCATCTCCATCATGACTAACAGAAAGAAATAATGAACCTATCTGGTCTACTACCAACTGTATATGACCTGAGAAATTATCAGGAAGATTACTTCTATTAATTGCACCAAAAAACACAATGGCACCACTAGGTTTAGGTAGTGTCTCTAAAGTATGCCTATAATTCGTAGGTAAATTACTCCAATTGGATATTAAAGTTAAAAGAGATTGAGGAGGAAGAGTAAATATCACATCAGATGTTTGAAATTGTAATGAGACATTTTTACTCTTTATTACATCAATATTCCAACAATTCCTTTGATAATCTTTCTGCAAGCCAACTACCTTATGTCCTAAATAAACATTCCCTCCATCTCTACGCAAGCACGCGAGTAAAGAATCACTAAGCTTCTGCATAGATCCTTGAAGATGCCATAAACCCAATGGAGCCTGTGCCATCTGCAAAACCGTTGCACCATACAACGCAGATGTTTGATTACTTGGCTTTTGGGAATAAAGTTTTAATTGACAATCAAGAAAGTTTCTTAATCGTTGATCCTGATTACATGAACAAACCCAAAGTAAATCTTCAATAGATGACAAACTGAAAAGTCCTGTTAAAACATTTATTGACCGGCTGGCAGAAATAAACTGCTTGAAATCCCATAGATTTCTTACAGGCAAAATAGGCTCTGCGCCAGTAAATGCCCAATTACTACGATGCAATTGACGACATAAAGACCAAAAACGATCACTTCCAGGAAAATGTTTTTTACACTCTTCTTTCCATTTATATGGATCATGCCAAAGAGAGATTGGTTCATTACCATCACGAAGATCCACAATGCATGCTGGATCTAGAATCTCAGCAACAGGTAAAGGACACTTAAGATGCCGGAATATCCGCTCATGAATACCACCTTTTTCAAAACCCGCAACTTGAGTAGCGCCTACATCAAATACATAAGGTCCTCTAGTAAAGGTTCCTGCGCAACCTCCTGGCTGAATATGTGACTCAAGCAAAGTAACCTTGTAGCCTTCATGTGCTAGTAATGCTCCTGCAGTTAAACCAGCAATTCCTCCACCTATGACAATTACTGATTGCTCAATCATATAAATAGCTATGCGAAGACAAACGACATGCAAATGAATCTCCTAGAAAAAATCTTAAGTCAAAAAGGACCTCTTTATGGGGAAAAAGTGAGCGCTGTTAAACCAGTACATGGAGGATGTATTCATAATGCCTGGAAAATAACTTTAGAGAGTGGCAGAGAAGTTTTTGTAAAAACTTCACCTAGCAAATGTTTCAAGATGCTTGAATTCGAAGCTCAAGGTCTTAATGCAATAAACCAAAAGATAAACAAAGATTTTTTAATAGTTCCAAAACCATTCTCTGTTGAAATACTTGATAATACTGCGATCTTATTAATGCCTTGGTTGGATTTACAGCAAGGTGATGAAAGAAAATTAGGACAAGGTCTTGCAATACTGCACAAGCATTCAACAGACAATAATGAAAACCGTTTTGGATGGGATACTGATGGGTTTATTGGATACAGTCCTCAGCTGGGTGGCTGGAGTGAAAGCTGGGGTGAATTCTTTGTAAATATGAGATTAGGGCCTCAAATCAAAATGGCAAATAAATGGGGTTTTAATTGCATCAACAAAGAGATATATCCAAAATTAATTCAATATTTAGAAAGACATAATCCAATGCCATCATTAGTTCATGGAGATTTATGGAAAGGTAATTGTGCTATTCACAAAAATGGAAAAGGGATCATTTTCGATCCTGCTGTGTGGTTCGCAGATAGAGAGGTAGATATTGCAATGACACACCTTTTTGGTGGTTTCTCTAACTCCTTTTATGAAGGATACGAAGAGATATGGAAACTACCTGATGACAACAAAGAGCGAATTGATATATATAATTTGTACCATTTACTAAATCACGCAAACCTATTTGGTGGAAATTATAAAGAAAGCTGCTTTTTAAGCTTGAGAAAAATTAAGAAATTTCTAGATAAAAGATTTTTTTAATCTAGATATTCTTTTCTAATATTTTGCACTTTTTCAAGTACTGCATTACGCTTCTCACTTGTTGTCAAGTTTTGCCAGCTCCATTGGCCAACTACAACTATTCCCAACAGTTCTAACAAGCCTGGCAAGAGTGGGAAAAAGTTTACAGTATCAACTACTACTTTGATAAGGATCTGGGCAATAATTACAACTGCAATAATGCCTGCAGCCTTACCGTATTTACCCATTTGAGACCAATCAACTTTACCAAGCACTTCATTGGCTTGGCCCATAAAGTCATTAGCACGATCTGAAATAGTTGGCCCAGAGGGAGCCGCTTCAGTAGCATTCGAGTCTTGATTTGACTCAGGACTTTCACTCATTACCAATTGATTACAATTGAATATTAAGTTGAGTGTATCTAAATAATCTTTTAAGTGCCAACATTCATTGAGAGATAATGCCGAACCCTGATGGAGAGAGGACCGAACCATCGAAAGAAACTCCTCATCCAAAGCATGTTGAATTTCATAAAGAAACAGAACAAATTCTTAAAGGGACTTTATTTGCTGTAACACCTCAAGAAGGGTGCGCGATATTGATAGGCAAATTAAAAGAATTATCAAGTAAAAGAAATACAGCTGTTTTTCAAATCCAATTAATTTGGCCATGTTGTAACGTATGGACTAAAAAAATTGAGAACCAACTTTGTGCTTCTTTAAATATAGAAGACAATGTAGAAAAGGAATTATCGAGAGTGAACAGGTTTGCATTAGACCCGTATGAACAAATTGCCGCCCAAAAATGGGCTCGTACTAAAAACTTAAAAGTTTTAGGGATTGCTCACTCTCACCCTTTTGGGTCAGCCAAGCCTTCAAAAATTGATCTTTCTATGAATTTCTTACCTAATTTAATGATTATCTTAAGTGGAGACAAGACAATGCGAGGATGGTGGCTTAACAAACCAAAAAGCAAACCTATAGAAATACCTATAAAGTTGAAGGAAGTTGAACCAATGTTTTTTTAATAGTTTAATCAAACAATGAATTTGCAAAATAAAGAGAGCTTCAAATTAAATTCAGATGAACTAGAAAGATTTGCAAGGCATCTTGTATTACCAGAAATAGGTGAAAGTGGTCAACAAAAACTTAAAAATAGTTCTGTAATTTGTATAGGTTCTGGAGGGCTTGGATCATCACTTCTGCTTTACCTTGCAGGAGCTGGTATTGGCAATATTGGAATTGTTGACTCTGACATAGTGGAGAAATCAAATCTCCAAAGACAAATTATCCATAGCACAAGTTCCATTGGTCAGCTAAAAATAATCTCTGCTAAATCGAGAATTTTAGGAATCAATCCTAATTGTAATGTTCAGATCTTCGATACACTTCTCACTGATAAAAATGCATTGGAAATCATTAATCAATTTGATGTTATATGCGATTGCACCGACAATTTTGAAAGCAGATATTTAGTAAATGATGTTAGCACTATTCTAGGCAAGCCTAATGTATATGGAGCAATTGCTCGTTTCGAGGGGCAATCAACAGTTTTCAACCTCAACAAAAATAGTCCTAATTTCAGAGATCTAATACCTATTCCACCACCTAAAGATTTGCTTCCATCATGCTCAGAAGCAGGCGTACTCGGAATACTTCCTGGGATAATAGGGATTATTCAAGCTACAGAATCTATTAAAATAATTACTGGAATAGGGGAGATATTAGATGGCAGAGTTCTGGTTTTTGATGCTCTAAGAATGAAATTTAAAGAGCTTTCATTAAAGAAAAACAAAAGCAATCCTACTATAAAGAAATTAAGTAATTATAAGAATATATATACTCAAAAAAACAATGTTCAATCTTCCATAAAAAATATTTCTGTACAGCAACTAAAGAATCTAATTGATAACAATAATTCTGATATATTACTTTTAGATGTAAGAACGTTAGTGGAAAATAAAATTCAATCGATTTCTAGTTCAATATTAATTCCACTCGAGAATCTCACGAATAAAGAAGATATAGAAAAGATCAATAATATAGCCCTAAAGAAAACAGTATACGTTCATTGTAAGTCTGGCTCTAGGTCAGTTAAAGCAATCGAAATCTTAGGCAAGCATGGTATTCAAGCAATAAATGTTCTTGGAGGTATTGACGCTTGGAATAAAGCTGGTTTTCAAATGAAAAGCTCAATCTAATAATCGACACCTCTTTTTAATTCAATACCCTTCTCTGCATAATGCTTATGACAAACCATCTCTGAATGTACGCTTGCGAGATCAAAATAAGGTGGATTGTTCTTACATCGACCTGTAATAATAACCTCCGTTTCAGAAGGTTTTCTAATCAAAGTTTCAACAATCGGTTCCACTGGGAGCAGCTCTAAATCAACAGTAGGGTTTAACTCATCAAGGATTACTGTTTTGTATAGCCCACTCGCAATTGCCGCTCTAGCAATCTCCCAAGCACGTTCTGCCTCAACATAATCAATGGGTTGCTGCTGCCCTCGCCAAACAATTGCATCTCTTCCTGAACGCAAGTGATCTACTAAGTGCGGGTAACTCTCACGAAGAGCAGCAATTGCTGCATCCTCTGTATAACCATCACCACCTTTAAGCCATTGTAAAATCAACACGCGATGACTTTTATCTTGGCTAATCCCTTTACCAATAGCTTGCAATGCCTTCCCCAAAGCACTGGTAGATTTACCTTTCCCTTCACCTGTATATATTTCAATGCCACCAGGCACTAGATTTGCATCTTCATCAGATTGATCTGGATTAAATCTGCGATGAGCTCTCATTTCAGAATGCAATTCTGCAACCTTAATAAGTTCAGGAGGGGCAGCACGACCTGTAACGATAATCTCCATACCTTCAGGTCGAGCTGCTATTGCTTGAACTACTTCATCTATAGGTAAAAGGCCAAGTTCTAAAACAGGATTAAGTTCATCAAGGACGACTACGGAATAAAGAGCACTTGCTATAGCCCCTTTTGCAATATCCCATCCACGCTTTGCTTCATTCCGATCAAATTTATTAGATTCTTCAGCAGTAAAAAAATCCGCTCTCCCTGTCCTTACTTGATCAATTAAATGTGGGAAGCCTTTTTGCAAAGCTTCTATAGCTGAATCTTCATCATATGACCTGCCAGGACCTTTAAGAAATCTAAGTAATAAGACTCTAGTTCTACGTTGTTCACAAATTCCCAAACCAATAGTTCTGAGAACAACACCTAATGCTGCCTGACTTTTACCTTTTCCATCGCCATCATAAACATGTAATTGACCATGAATTCGTTCATTACTATCAGAAGCAGTAACGATTCCAATAGATCTTTTACCACCTACCTTAGAAGATTTATCCTTTTTCACTGAAGTCTTTAAATCTTGATTTGACTCCATTAAGCAATAAATCCTAATAAGGGTTTAAATAGTCCAACCAATGAAGAAAACTTCAACAATGGTTTAAAACATGATGCTAAAGCTACAAGATCAACTTGCAAAGTCAAACCTTGATCATCTTGATCTTTTAAGAAACTCAATTAAAAGCCTTGAAAAAATCTGTGTTGCCTATTCGGGAGGTGTGGACAGTTCCCTAGTAGCCGCTATAGCAAAAGAACAATTAGGTTCAAATGCTATTGCAATAACAGGCGTATCACCCGCACTTGCTCAGCATCTTCTTGAAGAAGCTCGCTTACAAGCTAAGTGGATTGGAATAGATCATAAAGAATGTAAAACCAATGAACTAAAAGACCCTCATTATAGAAACAATCCAATAGATCGATGCTTTGCATGCAAAAAAGAACTTCATGCACATCTTCTACAAATTGCTTCAAAGTTCTCCAAAGCCCAGGTAATAGATGGAGTCAATGCAGATGATTTAAAAGACTATCGACCAGGTATCCGAGCAGCAAATTTAGCAGGAGTGCGATCTCCTTTGGCAGAGCTAAATATAAACAAAGATTCTATTCGTCAAATTTCAAAAGCCCTGGGTTTTCCATGGTGGGACAAACCCGCTCAACCTTGCCTAGCTTCTCGGTTCACATATGGCGATCCTATAAGTTCAGAACGACTCAAACAAGTAGCCAAAGCTGAAAAATGGTTAATTGATCATGGATATCCTAATGTAAGAGTAAGAATCCAAGGCTTAACAGGTAGGATTGAAGTGCCTTCTTACCAGATTGATGATTTATTGATTAGCTCTAAAAGGAAAGAAATTGTTGATTTTTTCTTATCTATTGGGTTCTCTTCAATTAGCGTAGATCTAGAGGGCTTAGTCAGTGGTAAATTAAATAGAAATACTATTTAACTATAAAGCTGATTTTTCAATAAAAGTAATAAGTTTGTCAGTTAAAACTTTCTATTAAGATGATCAGTTTTGATTGATGTCTCTCTATCAAAGCTCTTCAGAGAATGAGTTGTGGAATCAAACTCTCTAGATAAGAATTCACATGCTTTTTCAGGTAACATCTTATGTCCACAAGTAAATACATCTATTGCTGCATATTGACTTTCGGGCCATGTATGAATCGAAATATGGGATTCCGCTAACAGGGCTAAACCTGTTATTCCTTGAGGTTGAAATCTATGAGTAATCATATTCAGCAGCTTTGCGCCTGCAACCTTTGATGCTGAACTAAGAGTTGTCCTAATATATGGCTCATCATTCAGTTTGCAAGGGTCACATTGGTAAAGCTCAAGAATACAATGCCTACCTATGATTTCACCGGAAGCTTCAAAATTAGATTCCCTCATATTAACTTGATTAGAATGATTCCCGTTAGCACTTGATTCAAGGCACGAAGAAGTTTCTTTCATCTCAAACTTTCACACGATACTTACCTTAACCGACTTCAAGAACTTGATCCTGATGTAATCCTAATTCAAGAATCTGAGATTGCTTTTTCCAATTCCCTTCAAATGCATCCAAATGTGTTGCACTAATTAAACATTGATGATCCTCTCCAACTCCTTCAAGAAGTAAAAACTGTCGCATTGGATCCAATTCAGCAAAAACATCATCCAACACCAGTATAGGAAGATCTTGATATATGGATCCCACTAATTCCAACTCGGCTAATTTCAAAGCCAAAACAAGAGTTCGTTGCTGCCCAGCAGATCCAAACTTCCTTGCTGGAGCACTATTAAGCAAAAAAACGACTTCATCTCGATGAGGACCTACTTTACAAACTCCCAATCTCTCCTCATCATCACGCTGCTTAGCAAGCTGTTTTTCAATAGATAATCTCCAATCCAATTCTTTCTCATCTCCTTCCAAAATACTGCCAGGTAAATATTGCAGTTCCAGCAGCTCTTGCCCCTTACTAAGTCTTTTCTGCCATTTAGCCGCAAGAGGTTGTAAATGATTCAATGCCCTTTTACGGCGGCGATGAATCCTAGTGCTTACAAGTGCCATTTGAGCATCAAAAGCATCTAAAAGAGCATAGTTATCTCTCTGGGAAGACTCTTTCCATTTACGCCAAAGCTGGTTTCTCTGCCGCAACAATCTATTAAATCGTGATATTAGATCGCCATAAATGGGCTCTAATTGCTGAACAACTCTATCCAACCAATTCCGCCGAAGTGATGGTTCACTTCTAACCAAGTTTAAATCAAGTGCGCTAAAGCTTACACATCTAAGTGGTCCTAATAAATCCAATTGACGTGACAAATATTTACCATTGCGATAAGCCTTTCTTCCTCCTTTTTTCCTACACTCCAATGCAAGTTGGTCATCATTACTTGTAATAGCACGAAGCATCGCACTATCTTCATTCCAATAAATTAAATCTTGATCACTGCTAGAGCGGTGGGAACGTAAGGTGCCAAGCAACTCAACCGCCTCTAAAAGGTTTGATTTACCCACACCATTAGGACCTATTACCAAAAGACGTTTTTCCGCTAATGTCAGTTTTAAGCGTCTGTAGCTACGGAAATTAATCAGTTCTAGTTGCTGAAGGATGATCGTACTTGTGGCACCTTTAGCTAAGGTAGCTCTATTGAGACTTTCTTAGTTCTCATGTTGCGGCAAAAAGCCGAATTGTGGGCATGTAGCTCAGTTGGATAGAGCATCAGATTCCGGTTCTGACGGTCGGGGGTTCGAGTCCCTCCATGCTCGTTACTCAAAACAATATTTATTTAAGCCGATAAGCCATACTCCTTATTCCGTTGGGATCAATAATGAATCCTTCATTCTCTAACGCTTTTATTGCAGTTGGCGGTGCCGGCACTGAAACACTACATCCAGGTAATTGCTTTCTAATAATCACAAGGGAATGGTGGATTAATACAGCTAAAAAATTTCGTTGATATTGACCTGGTGCTGCAACCAAATCCCAAAGATTGGCATTTAAACCTTGATCAGTAGTAATACGAACAAAGCCACAAAGCTTCGTGGTCTTCTTGTCAAGAATAGAAAGATTGCAAAAGCTATTTGCCAACGCAAAAGCTAATTTCTTTGAAGAGTAAGTCTGTGAATTGCAACGTAAAAGCAATCTATTAACTTCCTGAGCTGATGGAGCTTTGTTTAACTCCAATATGAAGCCAGGAGGGAGGGTTGAGAGTTTTTGATTTTGGAATGGGAGCACATCTCAACCTGTATTACGCATGCCCGCTGCAATTCCATTAATTGTCAACAATGCACCTCTTAATAGCTCACTTCTACTATATGTCCGTCCTACCTCACCTTCAGCCAATAGTGTCTCACTGATAGGAGGTTGACGATTCTGATCACGTAATCTTCGCAATAAAGCAACTTGCAGAAAGCCTAAAGGCACAATTGTACGATTACGTAAATCTACAGATAATTGTAAAGCTGGGTCTGCACTTAAAAGCTTTGATTTACCAGTTATTTGTAAAACTAATTTCTTTGTTAACTTGTACTCATTAGAAATAATTTCAAAAATAGCGTTGAATGCTTCACGATTCTCGATGCTACCCAGACTCGACATATAATGATTAGCTACTTCTAAGTCTACTTTCGAAAGAGTCATTTCAACTTTAGAAATCAACATTCGAAAGAACGGCCAACGTTGATGAAGCATTCTTAATAAGTCAATTTGATTTGGTTGTGCACTCAGCTCCTCTTCCAAAGCAGTACCAACGCCAAACCAACTAGGCAAAAGAAAACGACTTTGTGTCCAGCCAAAAACCCAAGGAATAGCCCTCAGGCTAGAAAGATCTTTTGTCCCTGCTTTTCTTCGTGCTGGACGACTAGATATTTGCAACTTACTAATCTCCTCAATTGGCGTAACTTCTTGAAAAAAAGCAACTAAGTCAGGATTATCATGGACTAAAGCGCGGTAATGTTGTCGTGATCTTTCAGCAAGCCTAACCATCAAATCATTCCAACTTGGGGTAGCCTCCAATTGGTTAGTAATTAAGCTATTCTGAAGAACAGCAGTCGTTACTGTCTCAAGATTATAAAGTGCAAGCTCTGGAAGACTATATTTAGAAGCAAGAACTTCACCCTGCTCAGTAATTTTTATTCGGCCCTTTAATGTTCCACTTGGCTGGGCAAGTATAGCTTGATATGCAGGCCCACCTCCCCTACCTACAGATCCACCACGGCCATGGAATAAACGCAAAGCAACTCCATGTCTACCAGCTAGATTCTGAAGTGCAATTTGAGCCTGATGGATTTCCCAGTTACTCGATAAAAAACCTGAATCTTTATTGCTATCTGAATAACCAAGCATCAGTTCTTGCAAAGGCAGCAATTTCTCGCCTACACGTGGTAGTAATTTCAGGTAAATTTCAGAATTAAAGAGCTGCTCCATTACTCCAGGAGCACGTTGAAGATCTTCAACTGTCTCAAATAAAGGAACTACTAATAAATCAGAAGATTCCGAAGATATATCAACCAAGCCAGACTCTTTTGCAAGAAGAAGGACTTCAAGCAAATCAGACACAGTATGACTCATCGAAATTACATATGATCGGCAAATCCTAGTTCCAAATTCTTTTTGTAAGCGGTGAAGCATACTAAACACAGCAAAGGTTTCTTCCGTACTTTCCGACCATTTAACTGCTGAAGGAATTAATGGTCTCAACGTTTGCAATTCCTGCATCAACCAATCAATTTTCTCATCTTCTGTCATCTTCAAATAGTTCTTATCCAGATTGAGATATCTAGTTAATTCATCTATAGCATCACTATGTCGAATACTTTCTTGTCTAATATCTAAACTAGCAAGAGAAAATCCAAAGATATTCACCTGAGTTAAAAGAGTATCTAAATGCTCGCAACTAAGATTAGTGGTAACCAAACTATTTCGGAGAAGCTCTAGATCACTTCTAAATTCATCTATAGAGCAATAATGCAAGTTTTCAATAGGGTTTTGAGAATCATTTAATGAATCTGGTTTTTCAAGAGATGTTTGCCAACCTGCTTCAAAAAGATCTTGATTACGCTGATGAGTTAACTTTAATCGCTCTAAGGTATAGCTTAATTTCAATCGATAAGGTTCGAGCCTATATCTTGCTGCCCTTTCTTCATAAATATCAGGAAAACGAATTCTGTCCATTTCCAAAGACTCCAAGAGCTGCGAGCTAACTTGGCTCCATTGCATGGAAATACTTAATTGATCTCTAAGTTCTTGAACAGATTTAATATATCGTTCTAACATCAATTTTCGCTGGTAGCAGGCTGTTCGCCATGTAATTTCGGGAGTTACAGAAGGGTTGCCATCTCTATCCGATCCAACCCATGAACCAAATGTACAAAAAGCCTCTTGGGGAACTTCTACATCGGGATAGCTATATGACAATGCTGAGCATAAACGTCGCCTTAATTGAGGCATTGCATCAAATAAAACTTGTTGGAAATAATGAAGCGCATAATCAACTTCATCTAAGACAGTAGGTTTAAATTGGTGTAATTCATCTGTACGCCACCACAGTGTTATCTCCTCCTCTAATTGCAATCTCAAACTATCCTTTTCAGAGAGTGAAATCAAAGAATCTGATTGCAAGCGCTGTAATAAGCTCGCAACACGGGTTTGCTTATGCCGAACAGTATGTCTAACTATTTCAGTTGGATGAGCAGTAAAAACAAGCCGTATGTCCATTTGTCCAAGCAATTCCTCTAACTGCCCTGGAGGGACATTTAATCGACGTAAACGATCAAATAGTTGACTAAAAGTTGCAGGAGCTGACTGACTTGCAAGTGGGGGAGCAAATGGATCTATAGAGTTTTCGATATCTTCTACTTGACCTTGCCCAATACTTTCTAAATAGCTATCTTCCTCTATTCGTTGTTCCAGAATATTCACCAGCTGGAAATATAAAGAAAATGCCCTAGCTGCTGAAATCGCTTCAGCTAAATCCATTTCTCCAATTAAAAGAATAATTTCATTAACTTGATCTCGTTGCTCTCCCCCATCCATTACACTTGCATTGCTTAACTTTTTCAAACGAAGTAGACGATCTGCTTGCTCTATCGGACATTCACTACGAACAACAGTTGCCCATAGATCTTCCACTAATTCCAAACGATCCTGTAAAAGTCTCGCAGAGACATAATTAGTCAGGTTTTTATTAGAGTCATGAGCAACAGGTAAGTCTGTAGATTCTTTCTTCATCGAAAATTTTTCAGGTTCAGTCATGAGTATCCATATTTGTTAAGGGAATTATCTTCTTCAGCCTTCATTTGATGAATTGAATCCTTAATAAGAAGAGGCAACGGAGTCCCTCCTTCAAAAGATTTCAACCATTTCATAGATTGATTGCCATTTTCCAACAATCCTTGAATTGGTAGAAGGACAGAAAGAAGATCCATATCCTCTGCTAAAGGCTTTATCTCATCTACAATTTGCGCTATCCATTCACGACAAGAAATCTCTTGCCCATCTAACCAATGATGCAATGTTGCATCAAGACTGTTTTCAGCTGCTGCTGCTTCATTCATATCACATAAATCAGCAAGTTCTATAAGAGTTAGCTTGCTGATTTTAGCTGGATCTAATTTCTTTGGATTATTTATAAGACTAATAACTCTTAATTCAAGCAAAGCTGTAATTGCCAAGAGCTCATCACAATCGGTTATCAAATCACATATACGAAGCTCAAGTCGATTCAATTCATAAGGCCGTCTAGGCCCATTAGCTCTTGCTGCAGTCCACAAATGGCGTTCATTGCACATATTCCCATCTTTCAATTGCTCTTCTATCCAAGAAACATAATGATCATGATTTATAAATAAAGGGACTTTTTTAGGTGTTTTTGGGAACTGAATCCACCGTTGCGAGTGAACACCAGTCGCCATGCCATCTAAGAAAGGTGAGCTTGCACTTAACGCTAAAAACAATGCAGCTTCACATCTAACTAAACGAAGCGCAGAGAAAATGAGCGACAAATCATCTATACCTAAATTAATATGAATGCTGGCTGTAACTACTTTCGAGCCATAAGTTAATTCAATAAATTCATGATATGGATTTGTTAAATCAGATCTTTGGAATTGATTACTATCTCCCATACTTAAAGTGCTTCCAGGCAAAATAGTTAAATTTCTCAGATCCAACCAATTTCTTAATCTTCTTCGAGGCTCCAAGATTAATTCCCTTATCTTCTTATATTGTTTTTCAGGCTTTGTAATATATTCGAGATTACGTTGATCTGGTTCTTTTACAAAATCAGAAAATTCACGAACTACTGAACTAGAAACACCTTCATGCTTTCCAGTATCAGAGCCAGTAAAAAGCTCCACCTCAAATCCTTTAAGCAACAATTCTTTCATAAATCAAACAAGAGATTGAAGACATCCCAATGCAGTAAGCATGCCTTTAGCCTTATTCAAAGTTTCTTGAAATTCATTTTCAGCAATTGAATCAGCAACAACACCAGCTCCGGCCTGGACTTCAACATCGCAGACTCCTTTTGAATGATTAGAAACAAGCATTGTACGTATTGTAATTGCTGTATTTAAAGCCCCATTGATATCCATAGAACCATATACACCTGAATAAGGACCTCTCACATGATGTTCTAACTCATTAATTAACTGCATTGCTCTTATCTTAGGCGCACCAGAAACAGTTCCAGCGGGAAATGCTGCCATCAACAAATCCCAAACATCCATTTCTTGATGCAAGCATCCTTCAACTTCACTGACAATGTGCATTACATGCGAATATTTTTCAATCAGCATTAGGTCTTTTACAGAGACAGTGCCTGGAGTACATACTCTTCCTAGATCATTACGTCCTAAATCAACCAACATTACATGTTCAGCTATTTCCTTAGGATCAGCTAAGAGTTCTTCTTCAAGCTTAGAATCTTCTTCACATGTCTTGCCTCTGGGACGAGTCCCTGCAATTGGACGTAAACTTGCAGATATACCATTACCTACAGGCTTAGCCTGAACCATTACTTCGGGGCTTGAGCCTATAAGTTGCCAGTCACCAAAATCATAAAATGCCATAAAAGGTGAGGGATTAACTATCCTCAAACTTCTATATAAATCCAACGGCGAATGAGACACCTTAGTATTAAACTTTTGGCTCAATACAAGTTGAAATATATCTCCTTTTGCTATGTAATCTTTTGCTGTTTCAACAGCATTCTGAAAATCTAATTTACTCCAATTACTGTTAATTGATTCTGGAACTGTCCCTTTAGGATCCCATTTTAAAGGCTTCACAGGGGACAAAGGTTCTGCCATGAAACCCTGAAATTCTTGAATACCCTTCAAAGCCTGTTCATATGCCTGATCTGTATTCTGTCCAGAAGTTAAATCACCATATGAAATTGCCGTAATTAGTCGTTTAACTTGATCGAAAATCAGAATCTTATCCATAAACATCCATATACCATCTGGTAAATGATCTTCATCACGAGAAAAAACAGGTACTTTTGGCTCAATCCACTGAATCAATTCATAACCCCACATTCCATACAGCTGACCTAAGGAAGGAATTCCAGGAATAAGTTCTGATTTATATGGTTCTAAAAATTCTCTAAGGAATTTAAAAGGGTTCCCATTAAATTCTTCAGAATGACCGGTTCTCCAAGTTCGGGTAAGCTGATCTCCTCTTATAGAGGCAACCCATAAAGGATCTGAAGCGATAACACTCCACCTACCTAAAGTATCTCCACCTTCTACAGATTCAAGCAATACCCCTTGAGAATTATTTTGACCGACCTTGAGCCATGTAGAGAGAGGCGTCTCAAGGTCTGCAGGCCAGCTATTAACTAAAGGAATAAAATTCAGGCCTCTAGAAGCAGCTTCTAAAAACGAGTCACGATCAGATATTGACATTCCTTTATCATTGCAGCCTAAACAACAAAAAGAAACCTAAAGCTAAATATATAATTTTTCAATCAAGAATCGTAAGTATTTTTAGAAGTAAACTTTACGCTTGCAGGATTTGGGTTTTCCCCAATTCTACGAGCATTATGATTCGTAATTGGGCGCCCTTCATTTACTTTCTCAGGGAAAACACCATCCTTTGGATGAAGATACTCTGTATCGCCTCCTGGGAAAATCCTATAAATTTTGAAATCCTCCATCCTAGGCTTAAAACTCCTTAATTGAGTTCCTAAAGCAAGACATTGCTCTTTACGAGCAAAATACATAATATTCTCACCCTCATTCATCATGGCTGCTCCTCCAGTTGGAAGTTCAAAAGCCTGAGATTTCTTACTGGTCCAGGTTATTGCATATTTTTCTTCTGTTTCAGCAGAATTAAGAAGGCCTCCGGTGCTGCCGATATTCTGAGGGAGGCTACCTTTAAGAACTTCAGTCATTGCTGTTCTGGAAACTGTTCGTTCAATTACAAGTTGAAAGTAGCACTAACTTTTGTACCTTTTATCACTTTCCTGCAATAACCTTCACACGAGTCAACATTAGAAGAACCAAGAGTCAAGCATCTGCAGTAGGAAAAAAGATTGTTATTCCCCTATCTCGTCGCCTAGTCAGCCTTCCACCAAGGCTAGCCAATAGCCTTTGTGTAGCTGCTTGAGTCAGTTGCAAACTGCCCGTATTTGGATTCCAACTCAAAACTGTTCCAAGGTCAGAGCTTGGTTCCATTGCAATCTCGTCATACTCCTTTGGATTAGAAAAATTACTTGTAATTTTTAGCTTTAAGCGTTGGCCTGCTGGTCGCAACTCCAACAAAAGCATCCCTCCAGACCTCAACCCACGAGTATTTCTATCTATTAATCCACCTAGCATTAACTCAAGTCGTTCTGGATCACTCAAAACTGCAGGCAAATCAGGTGTTACATCAAGGCTAAGCTTTACCCCTCGTCGTTCAAGCTGATTCTGCCAAACTGGGAAAAGTAATTCAAGAATATTGCCTAAATCAGTTTTAGCTAGATTTGATTTTTGACAATTATTCCTTTCCAGCTCCACAGCATTAAAAATCAAACCAAATCTATCTATTTGTTCTGTACACTCTGCATCAATTTCTTTAAGCCTAGAAATAGCAATTTCAGGCATGTCAGTCTTTCTTAAAAGTGATCTAATAAGTGTGCGGATTGTAGATAAAGGAGTCCTGATTTCATGAGTAAGTGCTTCTAAAAGAGATATTTCACCACTGGTTTTAGTATCTAGTTCTTCAAAGGTATCCTGATCCTGATAAGTTTGAATA
Source organism: Prochlorococcus sp. MIT 0603 (assembly GCF_000760215.1). Taxonomy (NCBI): domain Bacteria; kingdom Bacillati; phylum Cyanobacteriota; class Cyanophyceae; order Synechococcales; family Prochlorococcaceae; genus Prochlorococcus; species Prochlorococcus sp. MIT 0603. The sequence continues at coordinate 254,778 of NZ_JNAW01000004.1, forward strand.
TTAAGGCTTGGTGCGAGTCCTGCGAGTCTTGATGCAATAAGAGGCCAAAAAATCTTATGAATATCTTCATTACTTTTTAAGGGACCTAAATCAGCTATAGAATTGCGAATTGCTTTTGCATCAGCTGACTTCTCGAAATTCAGCCTTTGATCTAAAATATTCAATACATCAGTTATAGTTTCTGGATCACTTCTCATTATTAAATTACGTTCTCCTGGATTGCCTTGCAAAGCTAAGGCAATCTGAACCTCTCGAGAAAGAATTATCAATAAAGGGTCAAATCCATCCTCTTGTCTTAAAGATAATCTGCTAAATCCACTTGATCTACTCTTATTAATATGATTAATTGACTTAATTGACCTTACAGAAGCTGGGGGCAATAAGCCTGCATTAGAAGGATTCAAAACTGAGAACTCATCAGGTGTCCAAGCCCATCCATCAAGTTGATCGAGTAACTTTGACTCATATAATGCCGGCAAAGGTGAAGCAAGCCATAAACCCTTACTAAGATTCATAGGCAATAAAATTTCATCTTGCAGAATATCCAAGGCTGCCCACCACAACCTTCTCACAATATGTTCTTCAACTCTTCCCGAAGGAACACCCTCAGCCATTCTGCGCTGGATAGAACTAATTGAAGATTGTTGAATAACCACTAACTCCTAAATGATTTTGTTCTTCGAGAAACAGAAATACATAAACCTATAGCCATGAAACTAACTATTAAGGATGTCCTTCCATAACTCATAAATGGTAAAGGTATACCTGTAATTGGACCTAAACCAATAGTCATAAATATATTTACTACAACCTGAAATATAATCATTGTCGCTATTCCTATTACAACTAGCGATTCAAACTCTGTATATGCCTCTCTAGAAATCATTAGAAGTCGAAGAATTAATAGAAAAAATCCAAATGAAACTAAAACAGTTCCCAAAAAGCCTGTTTCTTCTCCTAATGCACTAAAGATGAAATCTGTATGCTGTTCTGGAATAAAGCGTAACTTTGTTAATTGACCATTCAATAATCCTGTCCCAAAGATACCTCCCGAACCAATACCTATAGTGCTTTGAATAAGGTGGTAACCGCCTCCAAGAGGGTCCTTGGAAGGGTCAAGAAATAATATTAGTCTATCTCTCTGATACTCCTTTAGAGCATTATTCCAAAGCCAAGGTGTTATAGATGCTAGGCAACTTAAAAGAGTGATTGTTAAAAAAGAACTGATGTTTTTTCTAGGAAGTGATCTATAAGCCAAAAACCCCATATATGGAATCCATATAAAAAGCCCCCAGTGAAATAAACCGACCAAAACAGCTGTAATAACTCCTGAAAGGAAAAGCAATGCCCATTCTAATGGCATACCCGACCAATAAAGCATGACTAATAAAATCGCTCCAAAAACAAGAGAAGTGCCTAAATCAGGCTGAATAAATACTAAGAACCAAGGAATAATAATTACGGCAATTGGTCTAAATAATTCCAGGGGTGTATTGAATTTCTGTTTCTCAAGAATTGAGGCAAGAGTAATGATTACAACAATTTTCGCAATCTCTGAAGGCTGAATATTGACTCCCCCTATACTCAGCCAACGTTGAGCCCCTAATGCAGAAACTCCTAATAGTTGAACTGCTACAAGACTAGAAATTGTTGCCATATATAAGTATGGCAACAATTGACGTAATCTTTCGATATGCAATTGAGCAATCAAAAGTGCAACAAACAAACCACATGAAGCAGTAATCAAATGTTGATGCCAAGTTACATAAAAAGACTGACGCTGTGTACTTGCAATTAATGCACTAGATAAAAGAGTTAAAGACAAAGGGATAAGCCAAAGTATCAGCTCTGAATTTCGCCAACCATTCTTGAAACGACCTAACTTTTTTGAAAGATCAATTTTTCTAGGATAAGAACTAGAAATAAAAGGCATTAATTTTTTATTTTTTCAATATTTTCCACAACAGCTGTGGCAAGGTTGTGAAACGATTTGGCAGTTATAGACTTGGGAAACTGAAAAACAATTGGCAAGCCTTCTTTATGACCATCTAAAGTATTCATCTCTAAAGGCAACTGAGCTAATAATGGCACAGAGTTTTCTTTGGACAAAGTCATACCTCCACCAGTTCCAAATAATGCATATTTTCTTTCAGATTGATCTGGTGGTATAAAAGAAGACATGTTTTCTATGACTCCAATAATTGGCACATTCATTTGCTTAAACATAGCTAGGCCTCTTCGTGAATCTTGCAATGAAACCTTCTGAGGAGTAGTCACAATAAGAACACCTTTCATAGGAACTGCTTGTGCAAGCGATAATTGTGCATCGCCAGTACCAGGTGGCAAGTCAACAACAAGAAAGTCTTTTTGTCCCCAACTCGCTTGATAAAGAAATTGACGAATAATCCCATTAAGCATTGGACCACGCCAAATTACTGGCTGATTTTCATCGATAAGTAATCCCATGGAAACCATTGCTACACCACAACTTTCTATCGGGATAATTTTCTGGTCAGCTCCACTCCCAATTACTTCTGGGGTCTGATCTGATACACCAAGCATAATGGGGATATTTGGACCATAGATATCCGCATCAAGCAACCCGACATCGTAACCCTTTTGAGAAAGTGCACAGGCAAGATTAACGGCAACAGTACTTTTTCCAACTCCTCCTTTCCCACTACTAACAGCAATAACATTCTTAACTCCTTGAATCGCCTGGAGAGGGGCAACTTGACCATGGCCTGCACCTCCAATCTCACCTTGATTGGAATTATTTGGCATATTGCTTAATTCAATTTGAACTTGTGAAATTTGTTGTGAGCTGTTTAGTAGTTCTTTAATTTCACTAGCTATACGATCTCTTTGGCTATTGGCAAAATTAGGAAGATTTAATCTAATAATTGCTTTTTGATCTTTTACATCGATTTTCTCGATCCAACCAAGCTCTAATATTGATTTATTACTTCCTGAATCTTTTATATCAAGCAATACCTTCCTTACATCAGCTTCGGTAAACATAATTTCAATACATCTATATACATACTTAATCCTAATAAGATGATGCCAATGACCTAGCCTATAAAAAGAAAATAAAATAAAAGAGTGTCATCTTCAAACCATACCAAGCCTCCTTTTGACTCTAGGGAAAAAGCCAAGACATTATTATTAGGCCTTCAAGACGAGATTTGCCAGGGTTTAGAAGAAGTAGATGCTAAAGGGAAATTCGAAGAAGAGTCTTGGGAAAGACCTGAAGGAGGTGGAGGTCGGTCAAGAGTAATGAAAGAAGGAAGAATTTTTGAACAAGGAGGCGTCAACTTTTCAGAAGTAAAAGGTGAACAATTACCACCCTCAATCATTAACCAACGACCAGAAGCAAAAGGCCACAAGTGGTTTGCAACAGGCACCTCCATGGTTCTTCATCCCAGAAATCCATATATACCAACTGTTCATTTGAATTATCGATACTTTGAAGCCGGTCCAGTCTGGTGGTTTGGTGGGGGAGCAGATCTCACGCCTTACTATCCATATTTAGAAGACACTCGCCATTTCCATAAAACACATAAAAAAGCTTGCGACTCTGTAAATCCATTACTCCATAAAGTCTTTAAACCTTGGTGTGATGAATATTTTTTCTTAAAGCATCGCAATGAGAGTAGAGGAGTTGGAGGGATATTTTTCGATTACCAAGATGGTTCAAACAGTCTCTATAAAGGACAAGATCCTAATGGCGTTGCAGCCATTAAAGCAAAAGAGATTGGTCATCAAGCATTGTCATGGGAAGATCTTTTCTCTTTAGCAAAGGCCTGTGGCAAAGCCTTTTTGCCTTCATATATTCCAATTATTGAAAAGCGACATGAGCAGGCTTTTAGTGAGCATGAAAGGAACTTCCAACTTTATCGAAGAGGAAGATACGTTGAATTTAATTTGGTATGGGATAGAGGAACCATTTTCGGCCTACAGACGAATGGGAGAACTGAATCAATACTAATGTCTTTGCCACCACTAGTTAGATGGGAATATGGATTCAATGCTGCACCTGGATCTAGAGAAGCATTATTAACAGAAATATTTACAAAGCCCCAAGATTGGTTTGAAGATGAGAGTCTTGAAGAAAAATGTCGCCCTTATTTAGCTGTTGATTAAATAAATCTTTTTTATTTAATCCAATTAAAATTGCATTAACAATTCTATCGGCAATTTGATCAATTGTTTTTTCGCTAGAATTTACTTGCCGAAGATTCTTCTCAAGATCTCCCTCTAATTTACCAATTTCCAAAACTCTTATCTGACGTCGCGGTGCTCCCAAACCTCCACGAAAGAAAAGAGGGTAACGGCCAAAACTTCTTGCTATTGACTCATCGATATTGTTAATTCTATTAGTTAAAGGTGGAATCAACCCTGAACCAAGACCATGGTTCCCATAAGCATCAAAGTGAATTTCCAAAACATACGCTCCTTGACTGGAATAACGAGAACCTACTGTCCAATTTGTTTTCTCATTATTATCATCAATAATCTTTCTGATACCAGGTTCATAAGATTTAATTTTCAAACCTTTAGCTTTGCCTAATCTAACCACAGCATCTCTTACTTTTAAATTCCAAAACAGTTCATCACTCATCTTAGAATTCATTGGAGGGTAACCTTTTAAAGCTACCGCCTCACCAGAAGTGCCAGCTCCCTTCATGAATTGAGAGTCTGCATGACCAGCCATGATCAAAATAGAAACTGAGGGTGATACAACATGATTACCAACCCACCAAGTATTTCTATCAACTCTTGATCCTAATAAAGCATCAGAAGTTTTCCCATGGATCATTGATATGAAATCAAAAGCAACAAAAAGGTAGAAACAAAAAAATAAAAATTTCCTCAGTCGAAATTTTTCCAAAAGGGTAATTATCAAAATCATTAAAACTTAAATTGGAGAAGCTGTTAATGATTTATCACTTATTAACTTTAACTTTTTAGAAAGTTCTAAATCTATAGCAATTAATTCATCTCTATGAGCTCTTACTCTTAAAAGGGTTCCAGTATCACTTACTGCACTAACTAATCTTATTTCAAAAGACTCAATTCTAGTAGATCTGGTTTTATAAAATAAACCTGCACAAGGCCCTAAAGCTGCAAGAGTTAATGGCCACCAACTAGTAACTGGATAAAGCTGACAAATAACTAAACCCAGACAACCCGCGCCAAAGCTACACAAAATCGAAAGAAAAATGGCTAGCAATGGACTTGAAGAAACACTTCCATGAAACCTAACAATTTGCCTCTGAAGATCACCCCCCTCACCTTTCCAGCCACGTTCCTCCAACCAACTGCTCATTCCATTTAGGACATCAAGTGGCGGCAAGGGGGAAGCTATATCAACTACAGTTGTCCTATCTTTACTGGCTGCACGAAGAAAAAATGCCAAGCCAATGGCAAGTAATATAGTTAAAACTAATGTTGAATAATATGAGTATGACATTTCTAAATAATCAAAAGGTTTGATTCATATTGATTTAAAAATAATTAAAATAATGAGCTAGAATTACTTGATCTTAAAAACATAACAACTTAAAAAAATTGGTAGAATTAATCTGTTAAAAATTAAATTTAAAGAGTGACCGAAGAAGCATAGCAAAATCTTCTTCTTTATATACTCTATTGTCACTTGTCGCTTTCAACTTATGACAAGCTTCGCAAAAAAACCAGCCAGTTTTAAGGTATTCGAGCAGGACCTTGATGATGCAATAGCCACAAAATTTTCCAAAAAAGCAATTTTAGCTATTGATTCTGAAGCTATGGGTCTAGTTCATGGTCGTGATCGAATATGTCTAGTACAAATTTGCGATGATGATGATAACGTTGCCTGCATCAAAATTCATCAAGGTCAAGAAAATGCTCCGAGACTAAAAATGTTAATGGAGAATAATGATATTGAGAAAGTTTTCCATTTCGCAAGATTTGATGTTGCGGCCCTTGCAAGCAATCTCAAGATTGCAGTTAAGCCAATTTTTTGTACAAAGATCGCCAGTAAACTGGGAAGAACATATTCACCAAGGCATGGGCTCAAAGAAGTGATTTTAGAGCTAGTAGGAGTTGAGCTTGATAAACATGCCCAAAGTAGTGATTGGGGAAGAATAGAAGACCTTTCAGAAAAACAATTGGAGTATGCTGCCAATGATGTTCGTTTCCTTATTCCTGCCAGAAATAAACTTAAAAAAATGTTGGTAAGAGAGCAAAGATGGGAGCTAGCAAAAAAATGTTTTGAATGTATACCTACTATCTGCGAACTGGATAGACGACGCTTTAATAATATTTTTGAACATTAATTTATGAATACTGAATCTAGTCCTCAACCATAAAATTCTCCTCTTCAGCAAGTGCTTCCAATAAATTATCTAATTGCTTATTTATAGAATTTTCCCCTTTCTCAGAAGTTTGCCTCGCCTCTTCAAGAAGTTTTTCTGCTATTTCTTTTCTTGCAACCAAATCTTTGACGCCTTTACTTGCTGCTGCAACATCAATTTTCTTTTTTGCAGCAGAAATACTAATGCTCAGAAAAGATGCTAATTGAGCACAAATTTTTAAATAATCATGTTCCTTAATACTAGACATACCTGGAATTAACAAACTTTAGTTTTCTACTTTATTCCTAATAGACTCCCATACTTCATGAATTATGTAGAAATACGTTCAAAATCATTTTTGCCAAAGCTTGACTTCCTCCAGAATGCCCCATGCGCTTTTTACCTATGCATGCTAAGGAATTCCTTAAGGGAACATCTTTAAGTAACAATTCAACTGTTTGAGCCATTTTTTTAGCGGTATTACATGGAATGACACTTCCACCAAGTAAGCGACTCTGTCTATGTGCAAACTGATATTTAAATTGCGGCCCTTTACCAGGAAGTGAAACACATGGAACACCTAGTCCTACAAGTTGTTCCGTCGCAGTTCCAGCATTGGCAATCCCAACTTCCACTAAGCTTGCCCATTGTTCAAATTTCCCAAATCCGATGAAAATTTTCAATGAATCTTTCTCAAAGCAAGCATTAGCAGAGACCTCATTCTTGAAGGAAGGCAAGTGGCTATAACCTAAGTGAAGCAAACAACTCTCAATATTCTTCAAGGAAGGCTCTGTACCAATTGCGACAAGAATGGCTAATGGTCTTTCGCTTTCGATTTTTTCAGCAGCAATAATTAATCTCTTAAAATTCACAATTGCTTCTGGCATTCGACTGCCACATAGCAGTAATAATCGCCTAAATTCTTTAAGATACAAAGGAGAGCTCACTGACTCCAAACCATCCATCATTGGGTTGCCAGGTGCATGAGCTCTAATGTTCTTTTTTTGTAAGCCTCTAGCAGATAACTTGTCTCGTACAGCAACTAATTTACAACGTGGGGTTTTCATCAAAGCCCACTCCCAAGGCTCCCATTCAGTTCCTTTAAGGCGATGGTAATAGTAACTTAATGATGGACTTCTAGTAGGGGCAATCCATGTGTAATCACTTTTAGGTGTTCCAATAAATGCATAATCTCCACCACTACTCCAAGCATAGAAAAGTGGTAATAAGTCTCCTACAGCAATAACAAAGCAACCATTTTTGACAGCTTTTCTCACATACAACCAATTCTTCCAATTAATGACCAAAAAGCCTGCTAAGAGATCAGCAAGAAATCCTTTCAAGCTTTGATTACTAAAACCTCCACTTGGCAATCTTAAAGTATGACCAACCTTTCTTAGCCAGCGTTCTTCAATTGCAGAGGAAAAGACCCGTCCTTCACCAACTAATGAAATCACTTCAAAATTTAATTTTGGACTCTCACGATTTAAAGCCTCTAATACTCTCAAAGCAATAAGGTCCTCACCATGACCATTCGATAGCACTAAGACATTTTTTTTCTTCTGCCTGATACGATCCAAAGTAGGAATAGTCATAACTTTTCCTCGGCGGCATGGCCAAGCGGTAAGGCAGAGGATTGCAAATCCTTTATCCCCAGTTCGAATCTGGGTGCCGCCTTCTTACCAAACCCTGTGATAATTTGCAGGAACTTAATTATTAGGGCTCTCTTCCTCATTAAGTACTGTCAGTAAATGAAACTATAAATAAAACAAGACAAAAAAAGAGCGCCCTCAACGAGCAGCGCTCCGGTGGACAATTGTGTGAGGAGTGTCCATTAACACTATATACCAACAAAAGAGTCTTTTCTACATTTAACCTGTTTTTGTCAAGAATAGCCTGATGGAAAGAGTGTATAAAGAATTGAACATAAATTCACAATAAAGATTACAAATATAAATTTTGTCAATAAAACATACTTCGGGATTTTTAATAGATGGCTTTCTTATAGTAAAAAATGAATTAGAAATAAGGTAGTAAAAAAATAAGAAAATAGTGAAAGAATCCTTTTTATATAAGCCCCTAACCAATAGTTAGAAAAAAAATAATAGCCTGAGGCAGATGCTTTCATCCAATAGCTTATTTTCCTATTAAGTCAGGCAAGACTTCTGAATTGTTAAGATATCAACCGCTATATTAAATAAGCTTATATAATCCAACAAAATAAATTGATCAATGGCACCAAAAGTACAACCTCAAGATTTCACCTTCTCTCTTTTTGGCGTCGTTCAAATTGCTGCTATTATTATTGCCTGCCTAGGAGCTCTAATAGGATACGAAAAGGTCTTCTTCCCATTCTCAGGCTAGTTTTTAAGTATTAATTAAATTCCAAGCGACATCTGCTAAATCTTAATTAGTACATTATCAATATTCATTGTCAGAAACACATATACCCATACAGGATATACCATTATTCTTTGTTCTTTTACAATGATGGCAAAGGATTTTCTCATCTTTTAAATTACCATTTTTATTTTGATTAATTAATTCAGCTTTATCAATACTATTAGCCGCAAGATTCATTTGTTTAACTTAAGGAATCCATTTGTTTCAATCAGTTATTAAAACCGAAGAAGTGCTATTAGAAGAAGGGAGGTCAACAATTTTCAATGGAGGTGAAGTATCTTTAACAACTTCAGGAGGAGGCGAATTCTTAGCATCTTCTTCTTTTGCGCAGGCCTCCAAAGCTTCCCTTAATAATGAATCAAAAGTAGCGCCAGGCAATCGATGCCGAGCTACCTCTAAAAAAGTTCTGGGCAATGACTCAGTAGCAGCATCTTTTAAGGCTGGATTATTCCGCCTATGATCTTGCTCACCTTCTATAGCTCGTATAAATCTAAGAGTGACATCATGCTTAGTAGAGGCTTTGATTAAAGTGTCGTTGTCTTTATTAGTTATATCTCCTTCTAAATCTGTGATTCTTCTCTCCAAACTAGTCAAGACCTCCTCTGCTTCTTTAGCTATATGTGCCAATTGACCATCAGAAAGGTTTGGCAAATCTGCAACATATACCTTCCCATGATCTCTCAGGGTCAAGAAAGTTGGTCTAGGTCCTTGTCTAGGATCCATAGAGGCTCCATTTCCAAGAGGGCGCCTAGGTGGCACTGGCCCTGCTGAACTTCGTCTACGCGTTAAACGCGATTGATTTTCTTGTGACATTGATTAAATCAAGATCTAACTTCGCAGCTTCCGAAAAAATATTTCGGTTTGCATTATTAGTTTTTTAGTATCTACGATCTTCAACTTTAGGTCAAGAGGCCATCTTTATTTGGATAAGAAAAAGACTAAAAGCACAATATCGAAATTTCTTCTAAAGAGGTAATCCAACAATTCCTAATTCGGAATTGATAGCTTTTTCTTCAATATGACCAATATTCCAGGCAGGGCATCCATTCTGAAAACAAAAATCAACAACAGCTTGAGCTTGATCTGAAGAAACTACTAAACAAAAACCAATGCCAAGATTAAATGTATTCCATAAATCACTTTCAGGAATATCCCCTTTATTGCTTAACCAAGGATAAATAGATGGCAGTTCCCAAGAATTTCTATTGATATTAGCCTTTAATTTCGTCGGAAGACATCTTGGTAAATTCTCTGGTAAACCACCACCAGTAATATGTGACATACCTTTAATAATTAATTCTTCTTTCAAGAGGGCTTTTACTAAATGAACATATAACTTCGTTGGTCTTAATAAATAATCAATTAGAGGTGTTTGCTCTTTGCCAAAACAATCTTTCTCAGTAATAGAAGATGTCGATAAAATCTTTCTAATTAAACTGAAACCATTGCTATGAAGACCACTGCTAGCAATACCAATAATCTGATCTCCTGATCGGATCTCTTTCCCATTAATAATCTCCTCTTCCTCAACTACTGCAACACAAAATCCCGCTAAATCATATTGACCATCCGCATAAAAACCTGGCATCTCAGCCGTCTCTCCGCCCAACAACGAACATTGGGATTGCTTGCAACCCTCTGAGATCCCCTCTATGACTTCAACTAAAGCCTCTGGCCCCAATTTCCCAGTCGCAATATAATCAAGAAAAAATAACGGCTCTGCACCACTGGTTATTACATCATTCACACACATTGCAACCAAATCGATACCAACTCCATAGTGGGATTGATAATCCTGAGCTAGCTCCAATTTTGTCCCTACTCCATCCGTGCCAGATACTAAAACAGGTTTTTTTAATCCCTTAGGCAAACTCATGAAGCCTCCAAAGCCTCCTATTCCGCCAATAACCTCAGGACGAGCTGTAGACTCAACACTTGCTTTAATTCGATTCACGAAAGCTCTTCCAGCTTCAACATTAACTCCTGCAGACTTGTAATCCATGGTTTTAATAAATTATGCTTTTGCTTAAATCTCTAATCTTTCTTTGTGATCAAAGATTCAGCCAGTTAGTAATTAAATACTATTTTTCAATCAAAGCAGACTATCAAGGCAAGGTTTCAAATGATTAGCATTAGACCATTGTGAACTTAACTATCCTAAAAACGAAATCTGATTTAGAAAAATGGAGGCAGCAACATTGTATTAATTTTGTCCCGACCATGGGAAGCCTGCATGAAGGGCATCAAAAACTAATTGCAGCAGCCAAAGATTCCTCGCATGATCTTACTCCTAGGGTATTAGTCAGTATCTTTATCAACCCACTACAATTTGAGGAAAATGACGATTTCAAAGAATATCCAAGAAATTTAGCCAAAGATTGTCAAAAAGCCTATGAAGCTGGAGCTGATGCCATTTGGGCACCCTCACTAAATACTATTTTCCCTAAAGGAAAAGAAGGACATTTCACATTAAAAGCCCCTAAATCACTTCAAAACCATTTATGTGGTGCTTATAGAAAAAATCATTTCGATGGAGTGGCAACAGTAGTTTTAAGGTTATTAAATCTTGTCCGTCCTCAAAAGATTTTTCTAGGTGAAAAAGATTGGCAGCAATTAATCATTCTTCGCCAATTAATTCGAGAAGTTGGACTCAATGTAGAAATCAAATCAATTGCAACTTTAAGAGACAAAGATGGTCTTCCCTATAGCTCCCGCAATTTATTACTAACACCTGAAGAAAGAGCTAAAGCTATTGCTTTGCCAGAGATAATGAAAAATGCGTCTCAAAAATTTCAATCTGGTCACGAGCTTGATCTCAAAAAATTAAAGTCATATTTAGAAAATAATGACTTAAGAGTTGAATATTTAGAAACAGTAGATATGAAAAAATTAACGCCAGTAAATCATATAACAAGCAAGCTTTGCTTGCTTGCATCCGCAGTACATTGCGGAAAGACTCGTCTCATAGATCACACATTTTTAATGAAACGTAAACCAATCGTTGCTATTGATGGTCCAGCCGGTGCAGGAAAAAGCACAGTAACTAAAAAATTTGCTGAAAAGCTCGGCTTAATTTATTTAGATACAGGTGCTATGTATAGAGCTGTGACATGGTTGATTCAAAAAAAATCTATAGACCCAAATAACGAAAAAGATATGTTAGAGGCTTTAAAAAACTTAAGGCTTAATATTGACTTATCAGAAAATGGTGTTCAGCAAGTACTTCTTAATAACATAAATATCACCAATCAAATTCGTTCGCCAGAAATCACATCACAAGTTTCTTTAATATCATCAAAAGGTATTGTCCGAGAAATACTTACAGCTCAGCAACAATATATGGGAGAGAGAGGGGGAATAGTAGCTGAAGGAAGAGATATAGGAACAGCTGTATTTCCTGATGCTGAATTAAAAGTTTTCCTTACGGCAAGTCCTCAAGAAAGAGCAAGGAGAAGAGCTATTGATTTAAAGAATCAAGGTTTTAGTGTGCCAAGTCTATTAGATCTAGAAGAACAAATTAAAGAAAGAGATTACATAGATAGTAATCGTAAAATAGCTCCTTTATTACAAGCAAAAGACGCAAGGTTATTAATAACAGATGGAATGAATATAGATAAAGTTATCGAATCATTAATTACAATGTTTAGAGAAGAAATACCAGAAGAAATTTGGCCCTTAAAATGAATTCTTCAGATCTATTATTAATCCATTTATAGCATCATCAAGCAGATCTAAAACCTGATTAAAGCCATTTTCACCTCCATAATATGGGTCAGGTACCTCAAGAAGATTAGTATTCTGTGCATATTCAAGTAAAGGTATGATTTTTGCCTTAGATGTATTTTTAGAATCTATTGATAAAGACTTTACATCATTTAAATTAGAATCATCCATTGTAAGAATTAAATCAAAACTCTCAAAATCATCTAATGAAATTTGTCTGGCTCTGCTTTCTATAGTAATTCCACGGTTCAATGCAGCATCTCTCATCCTCGAATCAGCCATTCTGCCGACATGCCAGCCTCCAGTACCTGCAGAATCAACATTAAAATCATCTTGCAAACCTTGTTCAGCTAATTTATATAAACATATTGCTTCTGCTGCAGGCGAGCGACAAATATTTCCGAGGCAAACAAACAAGATACTTCTTTTCATGACGTATTATAAGATGATATTTAATCTAGTTTTTTATTCTATAATAAAAAGCTAAATATAAGAAATGTAAAAAAAGATTCTATATATATAAACTTCTAAACTTAATAGGGATTAAAAAGAACTTTATGAATGTACTCCTCAGTCCATTCCTTACCATAAAAACGACTAAGCATTGCCCTTGCTGGATCCTTTGTAGATCTATAATTTAAATAAGATATTTGTCCATCTAAGATTTTCAATGAAATATCATCTGATACTCTTTCTGCATTCTTTAATAGTTTAATATAAAGAGAAAGATAATCTTTAAAAGCTGGTCTAATCACTTCATCAATAATTAGATCTGTACTCTTATCTAAAGGTAATCTTGTCCAAAGAAAACCAGGTGAAAAAAAAGGTTTAGCTTCCTTAGGTATTTCACCACCAAAAGGAAGCATAGATTGCCATTTGTGATGCAATGGTTTTAATAGTTCCCAAACATCTTGAGTATGGAAAGAATCATTTTTTAATGCTGGTTGCAAGTCTAAAGCCAAAAGATAACCATTCGGCAAAGTAACAAGATCCGCTCCAAAAAAAGGCAAGTTATAATTGCTAAAAGGATGAATTACTAAATTAAATACTGAAAAAGATTTTCCTCCATGCAAGCATGCGGCTCTGGCCTGTTTAATTTTATTAAATTTACACGCCCAAGTTGATATTTTAATCTCTCCTAAATCATTTAGCGACTTTGAAAGTACTTTATTGTATAGGAACTTATCAGGAATTGGATATTCTTCAAATTCAAAAATAGAGATTTGGTTAATCATATCTTCAAAAAATGGATTCCAAGTCCACCCATCTAAAGACAAAGGAGATAAGCTATTTTCTCTAATACTATTCATTAATCACTTTCTGGGAATAAGAAGTTATGCATAAAATCATCAGCCCATTCTTCACCAAAATAACTTTTAAATAATCCATGAGCAGGATCTTTCTCTGCACTATATATATCATATTCTATTTGCAATTTCTTTACTTCTATAGGGCTTATCTTTATATATTCTAAATCATTATTTGAATCAATTTCCCAATATTTTTGCAAAAACTCATCTAGAATATTGGTTATAGGTTGACTCAAATTACTGCCATTTCCACTGTAAAAGAGCACCCATGGAGAAAAATAATACGTTGAATCATATATGTGCATATTCTCTTGATTATTAAATTCCTTATAACGATTACTTAAGTCCTTAAGCCCTTGGAAATATTTAAGAAAATACTTCTCATTTTGAATGAGAGGTTGAAAATCAAGTACAGCTACCAATTTACCCTTGACACCAAACCAAATAATATCTATTCCTAAAATTGGCTTATCATCAACATAATTAGGATAAGCGACCGAATTTAATACTTGTAACTTTTCACCTGCATCCATTCGGGTAATTCTCCATCTTCGAAAACCAGGCACGTCCCAAAGATAACTTTTCAAAACACAATCATTTTTTCTTGATAAGCATTCATCAAACTCAGGCTTGACTTTAATTTGGGTACCTCCATTTAAAATAAGGCTATCATTTGCTTTATTAAGCAATTCATCAAAAATAAATTTATTCATTCTAAAAAATATGCATTGTATTTAATCAATCCTTAGGAGAAGCATACTCTTAAACATTAATTCGCTTCTGTGCTACCACGCCTAGTCCTACTAGTAAGAAATGAAAATAATAGTTTACCTATAGCTGCAATCAAATTACCCTCAAGCTCTTTAAACATATCCATGTTGTACTTAAATGATAGATTGGCTTCCTCTATAATTAAATCAGCTGTTGACTGATCAATAGGCAATTTATCTAGTGTTTTACCATAATTAAGTTTAAACTTCTTTTGGTCATTAATTTCATCAAAATCATAGAATTTCAATCCATCATCGCCCTTTATATCCATAGCTTTTTGAGCTATTCTTCTTAAAATCTGACCTCCTGAAAGATCTCCTATATACCTCGTATAATGATGGGCTACTAATAATTCTGGTGAGGAATTTGCAATATGATGTATACGCTCAACATAAGCCTTAGCTGATGAAGAAGTAATTAAAGTATCTTTCCAATATTCACCAAAGTAAAAACTTAGGTCTTTCTCAAGACTCTCGCGCCTATGTAATTGTGGAAACACAATCAAAGAGACAACAGGATGTTTCTCTGCGGAAAGTCTATTAATCTCAGCTTCCATTGCTGAATAAACAAGGTATAGATCGGCAATTAATTTCCTATAAGTTGATTTATCTACAACTCCTTTTAAAAAACAAGTTACAAATCCAGTATTCTCAGCCATCGTATGAGACTTTTTTGTCCCTTCTCTAAGTTGTGTTGCAAGAGCTACTGGCATCAGAAAACTAGCAAGAGGGCTTACTTAAAAGTCTATTCCTACTCTAATAAGCTTTTGAAGGAAAAGGAAAAGATCAACAAACTGAATCTGAACGGAACAGAGTGAATAAATCACGGCACAGAGAATGCAATTGATCTCTTATAAGAGGCTGTGGCAAATGAGAACCGGTTGGCTTCCAATCACCCAATGTTGAAAGTCGCCATCTTTCACCATCAAAACTTATACCTCTAATGATTACACCCAATAAGCGAGGTAAGTCCATCGAATTATCTTTTCGAACTTTTAGTTGTATCAAAAGACTCCTGCATTGCAAACTTGGAGTCCAACCAGGAAAATAAAACGCCAAATCAAGGCTATCTTCATCAAACCAGAATTCAGTATCAGGGTCTTCTCTCCAAGGACTGAAATTGATTGATGCAGCAGGAAAATATTTTTTAACCAAAGTTCCTGCAGAAGCGAGAGTCTGAGCAAACACAATAGTCCTCACTTCATTAGCAGCATTCAATTAAAAACCTCATCATTAAAACTGAACATGCCACGCAAATGAGTTGAATGCACGGAGTAAGCAAAACTATTAAAGATGCGTTTTGAAATGCGGATTTTTTCAAACATGTGCGAAAAAGTCATATTCTCTAGAAATAGACAAATCCTGAGCAACTTCATTTTAAATGGATAATTTTGAAAGAATCTCCAGACCAACCAAAGGAGAAAAGATTCTATTCAAAAATGGGTTGCCCATCGTTCCTGATAATCCAATAATCCCTTATATCAGAGGAGATGGAACTGGGGTCGATATCTGGCCTGCTACTCAAAAAGTAATTGATAAAGCTTTAGAAAAAGCATATGGGGATAAAAGAAAAATTGAATGGTTCAAGATTTATGCTGGTGATGAAGCATGTGAACTATATGGAACCTACCAATATCTTCCACAGGACACTATACAAGCAATTCGAGAATATGGAGTAGCAATAAAAGGACCATTAACAACACCAATTGGAGGAGGAATCAGATCCTTAAATGTTGCTCTAAGGCAAATATTTGACCTTTATAGTTGTGTTCGTCCCTGCACTTATTATAAAGGGACTCCCAGCCCTCACAAATATCCTGAAAACTTAGATGTAATTGTTTATCGTGAAAATACAGAAGATATTTATATTGGAATTGAATGGGAAGCAAATGATCAAATAGGTAAGAATCTAATAGATCATATAAATAACAAAGTTATTCCTTCTAGCCCAACAATTAAAAATCGAAAAATAGCTGAAGGATCAGGAATTGGAATCAAACCAGTTAGTAAGAATGGTAGTCAAAGACATATACGTAGAGCAATACAACATGCATTAAATCTCAAAGGTAATAAACGTCATGTAACTTTGGTTCATAAAGGTAATATCATGAAATTTACTGAAGGAGCATTTCGTGATTGGGGATATGAATTAGCCACTAATGAATTTAGAGATGAATGTATAACTGAAAGAGAGAGCTGGATTCTATCTAATCTATACAATAATCCTGAATTAAGCATTGAAAATAATGCTAAAAAGATTGATCCTGGATTTGATACCTTAACTAATGAGAAAAAAAATATTATCTGCAATGAAGTCCGCTCAGTAATTGAAAAGATTTCCCAAACTCATGGTAATAATCAATGGAAGAAAATGGTTTTAATAGATGACAGAATCGCTGATAGCATCTTTCAACAAATTCAAACCAGGCCTCAGGAATATTCAATATTAGCAACCCTCAATCTTAATGGTGACTATATTTCAGATGCAGCTGCAGCAATTGTTGGAGGCTTGGGAATGGCTCCAGGAGCAAATATTGGAGATGAAGCTGCAATATTTGAGGCCACCCATGGAACTGCTCCAAAGCATGCTGGTCTTGATAAAATCAATCCAGGTTCAGTTATTTTAAGTGGGGTTATGATGCTCCAATTCTTAGGCTGGGATGAAGCAGCAAAGCTAATTACAAAAGGGCTAAGTCAATCAATTTCAGATAAAAAAGTAACCTATGACCTGGCAAGGCTGATGGATCCACCTGAAGAACCTTTAAGTTGTAGTGAATTTGCCAATGCCATAATCGAAAGATTCTAATGTTATTTAAATAGTATGTATTCATATTGAATCCATCAAATTCCACACTTTAAAAAGAGTTGTTTTATCACCTAGATTGCCAGGAAAAGTAATTATAGGCAATTCTGGTTGATTCTGATTATCAGAGGCTACAACAGATAAACCAGGTATAATCTGACCTCTTAAATTTACAGAAGATAAACCTAAGCCTCGAGTAAGAAGAATATGTGTTGTAATTCCACCTTTACTAATTATATAACCTAGTTTATTAGAAATTTTGCTTATTAAATCACTCATCAATTCCGCTAAGTAAATCCCAAACTGCATTCTATTTTCATTCGAAGAGAAAACAAATTCTCCTCTACTGGAATATAAAACAGGGGTCTTTCGCATTTCAATGATATCTAATAGTTTTTTTAAGAAATTTTTTTTAAGTTCAGACAAGTAGACTTCATTATCATCTTTTTGTGCAATAGATGCGATTTTCTCCACAGGTAGCTCAACTCCTAAACAAGAGCTGTTTTGGAATAAATATTCCAGTTGATCATCAGCTAATTGAACATGGGAGCCAACTAAAATCAAGCCTGGCTTTAAACATCCTAATTGATCTCTAATCCTTAAAGAAGAAAAATCTTTAAATGAATTATTTGCTGAGTAAATTTCTGATAATGAATTAATTAAACTAGCTGAAGATCTAAAGAGGAATCTTTTCTCATTCATTAAATACTTTATTGCAGATGAAAATGCATCCAAATCTATCGCAATTTCAGCATCAACAATCACTGAATGATTAGATGATAAAGCTGAAAGATAATTCCTTAAAGCAAACATTCCTTCCAAACTATAACTTGCTTCCTTTAATTGTTTAATTGAAATATTTTTTACCTTATTTGAATTAATTTCACCGTTACTTTTATACTCCAAAAAATAAGGCAAAAAACTTGTTGAATATCCAAAAATTTTATCTTTAGCAAAAATAGATCTATGAACTGGTTTTCCATCCAAAAGATGAGTTCCATCAACAGTAGTTCTCCCACCTTCAAAAAATGCGGGAACATGAAACGTTGCATCAAAAGGTCCTAGCTCTTGATTAATAACTTTTGGTTCTAAAGTCCAATGACCCCTTAAAGTTGAGTCGCCTCTGCTTACAAAAATGATATCTTCATATCTATAATTATTTTCTTGTATAACTTCCTTTAATATTTGACAAATCTCTCTAAGCTTATGCTCTGCTATCTTTGGTGATAAAGATCTTGTATTAGTTAATATAAACAGCAATGGTGAGATATTATTC
This sequence comes from Prochlorococcus sp. MIT 0603, assembly GCF_000760215.1. Classification (NCBI taxonomy): domain Bacteria; kingdom Bacillati; phylum Cyanobacteriota; class Cyanophyceae; order Synechococcales; family Prochlorococcaceae; genus Prochlorococcus; species Prochlorococcus sp. MIT 0603. The sequence goes on from NZ_JNAW01000004.1 coordinate 273,404, forward strand.
ATTGCATTAGTTAATATCTCTTTATTCCATCTCAATAACAATTGGCATCCATATACAGTTTGAGAGCCAGTAGGATCATCATCGAATACAACAATCTTCATTAAATAATCTTCATAAATATTGAATTATAAAATAAATTATTAAGTCCAATTATCAGGAATTGTTATATAAGATTGATTCAAATCATTGACTGAACTACATCCTAACAGTTTCATAGTACGTAATACATCTGTTTTAAGAATCTCAATTGCTCTTGCTACTCCTGGACCACCTGCAGCTCCTAATCCGTAAGCATATGCTCTACCAATTAAAACACCGTTTGCTCCTAAACATAAAGCTTTAACAACATCACTTCCCCGTCTAATTCCACCATCTAATAAAACATCTATTTTCCCATTTACAGCTTTTACAACTTCTGGAAGAACACGAATAGTGGGAGCGACACTGTCTAATTGACGAGCACCATGGTTTGAAACAACGACGGCATCAACGCCCAAATCAATTGCCTTTTTTGCATCATCTCCAATATGAACGCCTTTGACAACAATTTTCCCTTGCCAAGCTTCCTTAATCCATTTCAAATCCTCCCAAGTTACAACTGAAGCCTCTAAAGCTGGGCCGATTTCTGTATAACCCATAGGTCCAGAGTCAAGCTCAACATTAGGAAAACTCATTAATCCTCCATCAGACAACCATTGAGTCATCCAACAAGGCTTGACCAAGATCTGAGCAAGATAAGGAAACATCTTGACTGGATTTCTTGATAGCAATTCCTTAGTTCCATTACGTAAATCACGTTCGCGTAATCCAGAGACAGGGGTATCAATAGTTACGACTATTGCTGAAAAACCTGCCGATTTGGCTCGCTCAATTGTTTTTAATGCTACATCTCTTCCTCCAAGTAAATACAACTGATACCAAGCTGGACAAGAAGTTGCTTGCTTCACTTCTTCTAAACGACATCCCGACAAAGTCGAAAGGGTATAGCCTGTACCTGCAACACCAGCCTCGCGAGAAGCAACAATTTCACCTTTTGGATAAAACAAGCGGCTACTCCCAACCGGGGCTAGTAAAAAAGGAAGTTGAAATTTCTGGTCCAGTACAGAAATGCCTAAATCAGTAGTGGGAGTAGCAACAGCGCATCTTGGTCGAAACAATATTTCATTAAAGGCTGTGCAATTCTCATCCAAAGTTTGCTCTCTATCTGCACCACTATCGATATAGTCAAAGACCATTCTTGGTAAACGTTTTTTTGCTAATAACCTCAGATCACTAATATTTACTACTGCAGGTGATGAAACATTTGCTGCCATAATAAAAAGATCAACCCTAGTAAGTTAATTTCATCTTAAAAGATAAAGGGTCATATTAAAAAATTATAAATATGGAAGTAATATAAATTCAATTAGACTTTTTAAATCTCAATCATAATTCCTTTTTTTAGAAGTTTTTCCAATACCAGAATTAAAAGTATTAGTTGGATCAAGTTCCTTATAAAAATCCTTTAGGTTAGTTTCTGCATCATAGAGATGCCCAACATTATGTTCTGCTGGATATTTTGCATTACATTTATCTAATATGTCTAATATTTTTGACTTTAATTTTTCAGAATCAACACCTTCTTTAACAACAAAATCCAAATGAAAGACCATACATAAAAAATGACCCATTTGAAAAATCTCTGCCATTTCAGTTAATATTTCCTTAGGCAAAACCTCGTACCAAGAAGTATAATTCCTAGGCAATGCAACATCTAGTGGTATCAATCTATTTGATTCTAGTGAATGAAGCTTCTGATATCTTGTTGGAGCATACCCTGCAACATAACGATGAAGAAGAGCATCTTCACCTTCTCTTTTTGTACATTTAATATATTCATATTCTTTAGAGTTATTTGTCTCTTCATTTAATAAATTTTCAATTAAACTAATAGATTTTTCAGAAGATAGAATCAACATATAATGTTCAAATTTGTCACGATATTCTCTTATTCTATGAGGTAAATGATCTGGGATTAAACCAGCTATCAATTGAAGAAACTTATCCATTAAGTTATCAGGTAGGAATTTAAAATTATTAGCAAATCTATCAATAGATCTCTTTAAAAGAAAAATATTTGGCAATGATTTTGTGCCAAAATATTTTATAAAAAGAAAATTATCCTTACAATATTTATCGGAACCGTCAAAATAGCTTCTATGAATATATTCACCCATTTCTGGCAATGATGAATGTTCTAACAAGACTCTCTCACGAAGTTTAGTGAAATTTTTCGGATTATTAGTTCCTACAAAAAAAACTTGTTCTTTTTTAGCTATAGGGAAAGTATCTAATCTAACAGCAAAAACAGCTATTTTACCTGCACACCCACTGGATTCATAAAGCCGTCTTGTATCAGCATTAAATCTTGCTGGAGTATTTGCATTAATATCTCGTACTCGCATCTGATAATCACAATCAGATGCAAGGTTTACTGAGTGAGGAATATTTTCTTTGTCAAACGCTACAGATTCAAGATTGGTTAAAATATCCTCAGGTGAATTTCCTAATTCAATTCCCAAGTGATTAATTAATTCTAATTCTCTATTTTTGTTTAACTTTGCAAAGAGGGAAAGTTCAGTATATGCAGGTCCTCGATTAACTAAATTTCCTCCTGAATTATTACATACACCTCCAACAACTGATGCTCCTATGCAAGAAGAGCCAATAACTGAATGAGGTCCTCTTCCTAAAGGCAGAAGTCTGTCTTCCAGTTGATATAAAGTAGTTCCTGGTAAAGCAATTATCTGAGCACCATTATTTATTATAATTAATTTATCAATAAGCATTGTATTAATGATAATCACATCCCTATCGTAATCATTGCCATATGGAGTAGAGCCACCCGTTAAGCCTGTATTAGCAGCTTGAATAATAATTACCTTGTCAAATTTAATAGATATTTCTATACTTTTCCAAAATTCTAATAAAGTATTAGGCAATACAACCATAGACGCATCTCCACCACCAACCCTTATACCTTTACTATAAAAACGAGTCTTTTCTTTATCAATTAATAAATTACTTCTTCCAACAACACCTTTTAATTTTTCTTTTATTTCTAAAAGACGATCGTCTATCATTTTAACATGTTTACCTTATTCTTTTTCACAATACCTCAAAATAAAAGTTGAGCACTGTACCATAACTATTTTATAATTTACGTTAAAACCATAAACAACTTCTAATAAGACTTGTTTAATTCAAATCTACATTGAAGATCCTTTGTTTGACCTGAGCCAAGATGAATAGACCTATTGCCATTAATCAAAGCATTCCTTGGGCTAGTCCATGGTTCTAAGCAAACCATTTTCCTTGGTGGGTCTGTCCATATCACATTTAAACCAAAAGGTTCTTGAGTTGTCATTTCTAAAGAAATTTTATCTACAAGGTCAATGAGCTGAACCAAGTGATTTGGGCCTGCAATTAAATCAATTCCATTAGGTATTCTTTTTAAAGCATCTATACTTTTACTCTTAGCCATGGTTTTTTGGTTTATACATTCTTCTGGGAATTCTTTAATTTCAACTTGATTAAGATCTTTAATAGAGAAATAAGGATGTAATCCAAAACTAAAGGGCATAACATAACTACTATTGTTTTTAACTCTTACTAAAATATCTAAGGAATTAGTTTGCAGTCTTAAATGAATCTCCAAATTAAATTTAAATGGGTAAGACAAAAATGAGGTATTAGTTTCGCTAAGAGAAAGCTTGATTCCACTAGATTCGTCGTGCATATTCAATTCCCAAGAAGAATCTCTAGCAAAACCATGCTGCTTTAAAATATATTTATTCTTATAAAAGAAAATTTGATTTCCAGGCAATTGTCCACATATTGGGAAGAGGATTGGAATGCCTCCTCTAACACTTTTGGATTGATCCTGAAACCTTAATTGATCAAAATATAAAAGTTCACGACCATTACATATCCAGCTAGTAATTAAGCCTCCTCGCTCAGGCACTATACGCAAACTATCCCCAGTATCTAGACTCAGATATTCCCAATGATGATAAGGAGAATCTTTTTGAGAAAGCGTAAAAGGCATTCAAAATTACTTACTGATTTTGCAACCAACTGAGAACTTCCGCATTGACCTGCTCAGGGACCTCATCATGAGGGCAATGGCCTGCATTTAAAAGAACCTCCTTAACTTCTAATGATGCCCTCTGAGCAAAAGAAAGGAACTTTTCCTGCTTGGCCTTTGCATTCCTCAACCAAGGGTCATTGTCTCCCCATAAAAGCAATAATGGAGCTTGCAAGTCCTGAAACAATTCATCTATAGGTTTGCCCTTTAACCCTCGAGCTTGAAAAACTTTACGAAACACTTGAAATGCACCAGGATCCAAAGAAGGTCTGCGTATGGATTCAATCAAATAATCATCGACATTAGTTGGGTCAATATAAACCTGTTTTAGAGTGCTTCGTATCACATCAGGTCTGCGTAAATTTTCAAAAATCAATCTTTGTATTAATGGGTAAATCAACCACTGGACTAGAAGATCTCTAGAAATGCCTTCGAAAATCATCTTTCTAACTCTCGAACTTAATTCCTTAGGTTCGGAAGAAATATTCTCATCACTAAAATATCCTGCAGCATTAAGCAGAACCACTCCAGCAGAGAGAGATTGGAGGGCTGCTCCTGCGGCAAGAGCAGCATATCCACCTAATGAATTACCAATAATAACTGTGGGCCTATCAATTCGTTCTTTTACATAAGCAACAATCTGATCCTTCCAAAGCTCTCCTCCATACTCCAATTCTGCAGGTTTTTCACTACGACCAAATCCAAGCAAATCAATAGCATGAACTTCATAGGTTTTAGAAAGGACAGGGATGTTGTAACGCCAATGATCGGTTGAAGCACCGAAACCATGCACAAGTAAGACAACTGGTCTCTTTTCATTAATTGCCAGTTCAGGAGAATCTTTTGCAGTACTACTTACTGAATAAACTTCATAGCCTAAATGGCTCCATGATGGATTGGGATTAGCAGGTAAAACAGACATTAAAACAGGAAGGTGATTGAAGAAGAATCAAGTTGGTGGAATTGGTGGAGTTGGTATAACCCATAGAATAAACATGGGTTTTAATTATTTAGTTTATTTGTCTTTCGTCAAAAAATTGATTAATTATCCCAATCAATTTCCTAAATCAGTCCAACTGGATCAGCAGCCACCTCATCAGGAATTGAATTTCCACCACCTGGTTTTTTATCTTTAAGAACAATCCTTAATAGAACAGGAGCAAGAAAAGTTGTCCCAATAACCATTAAAAGAATTGCTGCCTCTAAAGAAGGAGTAAGCAAACCAGCACTAGTACCTAGACCTAAGAAAATAAGTCCAACTTCCCCTCTGGGCATCATTCCTAAACCAACAACTAACCTATTAGTAGGTTTATCTATAACGAAAGACCAACCGGAAGCAATCTTTCCTGCAATTGCAACAATTAACAGAAAGCCCGCAACTATTAACGCGGAACGACTAGCAGGGTCTAAAGGATTAATTACTGAAAGATCCATTCCAGCACCAACTAATACAAAGAAAATAGTCGCAAAGAGCGAAACGAGAGGGAGCACAGACTGTTGAATTGCATGATTATTTTTTGAACTACTCAAAATCAAACCAGCTGCAAAAGCACCTAAAGCAGCCTCAAGACCAATAGCTGTTGCAACAAAACAACTAAGAACAAGAATTACAAAAGAAGCAACTACAACAGCTCCAGGAGCCTTCAACCTATCTAATAACCAATCAAATGCTGGTGCCGCAGTTCTACTCAAAGCAATTGCTGCAATAACAAAAACCGTTGCAGCCACAACCAATTTGACAATAGGTGCTATTTCCAATGAGCCACCAGTTGCCAAAGCAACTACAACAGCAAGAATTACAATTCCTAGAATGTCATCAAGAACCGCTGCTCCAATAACTATTTGTCCTTCTCTAGTTTTGAGATACCCAAGTTCACCAAAAACACTTGCAGTTATTCCTATGCTGGTTGCAGTCATAGAAGCACCAGCAAAAATCGCAGGAATTAAATCAACATTAAAAATAAACATTAATCCAAATGTTCCAAATGCAAAAGGCAAAATGACACCTGCCATAGCGACTGTGAATGCTTGAGCGCCAACTGCAACCAATTCTTCTAATTCACTTTCTAATCCCGTTAAGAACAACAGAGCATATAAGCCGAGTGTTGCAACTGCCTGTAAAGAAGGAAAAGTTTCAAAATATAAGTCTGGAACGGCTTCTGGAGGAATGGATGCCAATGAGCTTATTACATTAATAAAGCCCTCATTTAATGAAGCATGAGCATTTGGCGGCAAGAGCAAATGCAATCCAGAGGCTCCTATTAAAACCCCTGCTAAAAGTTCTCCTACTATGGTTGGCAAACTTAACCTGACCAAAACCTCTGCTAAGACTCTTGCTGCAACAAAGATCAATAAGAAGCGAATGACACCAATTAATGTTTCAGCAACCTCAATATCATGAGTACTCAGAACAGATATCACTGGTGAAAACAACATAGTTTGATTGTTCAATACTTTTTAAGATATCTAAGTTACTAGAGAGCCTTTCTTCATTTGGTTTTCTATGAGAAAACTTTGGAAAATCAGGTGTTGATCTGAAGTTACTAAAGATCCAAATCAAAAAGCTTAGCTAGCGTCCATCAATATTAAAGCCCCAACATGAGCAGCTCACAGCCTCAAGATCTGCGTCTGCCCACACCAGGATGCTACGCAGATCCAATAAAAGCAGGTATTGATGCAGATGCAGTCTTTGATGGAATGACTGAACATCTGTTTTTCACGCTTGGCAAACTTGCTACTACTGCAAGCCTGAGAGACTTGTATATGGCATTAAGCTATGCAGTGAGAGATAGATTAATGACTAGATATCTTGCTTCTCAAGAAGCAATAAGAGCCAATCCCCAAAAAACAGTTGCTTATCTTTCTGCTGAATTCTTAATAGGACCCCAACTTAACAACAATCTATTGAATCTTGGAATAACAAAAGAAGCAGAAGAAGCAGTAAAAAGGTTTGGGATTGAATCTTTAGCTCACATTCTAGAAGTAGAAGAAGAACCAGGGCTTGGAAATGGCGGACTTGGAAGACTAGCTGCTTGCTACATGGAATCACTAGCGAGCTTGCAAGTTCCAGCAATTGGATATGGAATACGTTACGAATTTGGCATTTTCAATCAAATTATTCGTGATGGTTGGCAAGTAGAAGTAACTGATAAATGGCTTAAAGGTGGATGGCCATGGGAGTTACCTCAACCAGATGAATCTTGCTTTGTAGGCTTTGGTGGTCGAACTGATAGTTATATAGATGACAAAGGAAATTATCGATCAAGATGGATTCCCTCAGAACATGCGATTGGAGTCCCTCATGACATACCAATACTTGGTTATAGAGTAAACAATTGCGACCGACTTCGCCTATGGAGAGCAGATGCAACTGAAAGTTTTGATTTTTATGCCTTCAATATTGGTGATTATTACGGAGCCGTAGAAGAAAAAGTTGCCTCTGAAACTATTTCAAAAGTGCTTTATCCAAATGATGGTACTGATGAAGGAAGGCGCTTGAGACTAAAGCAACAACATTTCTTTGTAAGTTGTTCCCTTCAAGATATGTTGAGAAGCCTTGAAAAGAGAGGAATTGATGTTGCTCATTTCTCAGACCATTGGACAGTTCAACTGAACGATACACATCCTGCTATAGCAGTTGCAGAATTAATGAGATTGCTAATTGATCATTACCATTTTGAATGGGAAAAAGCTTGGAAAATTACTACAAGTTCAGTTGCTTATACAAACCACACCTTGCTTCCTGAAGCCTTAGAAAAATGGGACTTAAGCTTATTTAGTAGTCTTTTACCAAGACATTTAGAACTGATATATGAAATCAATAGAAGGTTCCTTCAGCAAGTAAGACTGCGTTACCCAGGAAACGATGTAATCCTAAGGAAGCTATCAATAATTGATGAAGAAGGTTGCAAAGCGATACGCATGGCTCATTTAGCAACAATTGGAGCACATCATGTCAATGGTGTAGCAGCGTTGCATTCAGATCTGATCAAACGTCAACTAATGCCAGAATTTGCTGAATTATGGCCCGAGAAATTTACAAATATCACAAATGGAGTAACACCTCGCAGATGGGTTGGCCTTGCTAATCCTGAACTATCTATTCTTCTTGATAAAGAAGTAGGGAAAGATTGGATCACAAATATGGAACTGTTAAAGGAGCTAGAAAAAAAAGAAAACAATCATCAATTCCTAGAGTTATTTGGTCAAACCAAACTTTCAGGAAAAAGAAAACTTGCTGGATATATTCATCGGCAAACTGGCGTATTAGTTGATCCTTCAAGCTTATTTGATGTCCAAGTTAAACGAATCCATCAATACAAACGTCAACACCTCAATGCATTGCAAGTAATAACCCAATATCTTCGAATTAAAAATGGATTAGATGAAAATATTGCACCTAGAACTGTAATTTTTGGAGGCAAAGCTGCGCCTGGGTATTTCATGGCAAAGTTGATGATTCGTTTTATTAATGGCATTGCTGAAGTTGTTAATGCTGACCCTGATATGGATGGTCGGTTAAGAGTAGTATTTTTGCCCGATTACAATGTGAAGCTTGGAGAACAAGTTTATTCAGCAACTGATCTATCAGAACAAATTTCTACTGCTGGAAAAGAAGCCTCAGGAACAGGGAATATGAAATTTGCAATGAATGGTGCTCTAACCATTGGGACACTTGATGGTGCCAACATTGAAATTAGAGATCGTGTAGGTGCAGAAAATTTCTTCTTATTTGGTAAAACTGAAAGTGAAATAATGAAATTAAGAAAAACGGGATATGACCCTAACAGATATATTAAAAACTGCCCAGAATTATCAGAAGCTTTGCGATTAGTTGAGGTTGGACACTTTAGTAATGGTGACAATGAGTTATTTCTACCATTAATCGATAGTCTAACTGGAGATGATCCATTCTTTGTCATGGCTGATTTTGAAGATTATCTTCGTGCACAAGATAAAGTTAACCAAGCCTGGAAAAATCCACAGGAATGGAATCGTATGGCACTATTAAACACTGCAAGATCAGGTTTTTTCTCTTCTGATAGATCTATTCGCGAATATTGCAAATCTATTTGGAAGGTAAATCCTTTAAACGTTGAGATCTCTTGCGATATAAATTAATTAAGTCTGATTTTTGTCGGGCAAATCAGGGGTTTGATGCAAAAGACGATTAAGTCTTAAGCGATCAGGGTTTAAAGGGTCAGGTGCCAACTCTCCAGCCAACTCTTTAAACTTGTCTTCTATAGTTTCAGGCACTCTTACATCAAATATTTTCTCCATCAATACTTCAATTGAAAAAAGATGAGCATTTATATTCTCTAAATCCGTTAAAGCTTGTTGCAATTCTTCAGAGGCTGGTTGATCAGTAGACAAATCATCTTTGCTCATTTCAAGAGCTAATTGATTAGATTTCAACCCATATTGCTTCTGAAAATCATCTAAGACTCTTCCTGCCAATGTTCTAAAAGACTGTAAAGCTGCCCAATTAAGCTCTTGCTGCTGACGGAGAGTAGGGAACTCTCGCACCATACGATCATGTTCTCTATAGAACCTTTGACAGTCAGGGCATTGGCATGGATCGTCTGACACTATTATCTATCCCAATATCTAATCTCTATAATGGCATCTTAAAGGGCATTAATTACAAAAAGTCCGAGAAATTCTCAAGCCTCTTCTAATTCAGCTCTATTTTCGGGTATTGGAACTTCAATACTCGTTACAACTTGAATCACATCTCTCAATCTCATTGAATCTGCAAACCAACCCATAGCTTGTTCTGTATCACCTCTAGTTTCTGCTTCACTTGCTTGATCTTCATGTGCTTCTGCCAATAATGCCAACCAGCAAAGACATCTTGCTTGGACTACAGAAAGATCTAAATCTGTTGGCTGAGATTTAGCAATTTGCTCACTCTCCTGCTGTACCAGGAGTTGAAGCCTTAAATCGTGAAGCTGAGTCATCTAACCTCGTTTCATAACAACACGCTAGCGAGAGAGTGGTGGTTTTGGCCACCCACTACATATAGGTTATCAACTATTTTTAGCAATTACGGGGCTGGCGGGATTCGAACCCACGACCTACGGTTTAGGAAACCGTCGCTCTATCCGACTGAGCTACAGCCCCACTGGAAGAATTGAACTCTTCAAGGCATTATGGAATATGAAAGCAGGAGAGGTGATCGCAATCGAGAATTGTCGAAATTCGACAATAAATACTCGGTTGAGGAAAGTCCGGGCTCCCATATGGTCGAACTTGCTGGGTAATTCCCAGTGCGGGTGACCGTGAGGATAGTGCCACAGAAACACACCGCCGATGACTTTTATGAAGAGCAATGCTCTGAAAAGAGGACAGGCAAGGGTGCAAAGGTGCGGTAAGAGCGCACCAGCAGTATCGAGAGGTGCTGGCTTGGTAAACCCCGGTTGGGTGCAAGGCAAAGGTTTTAGGATGACCATTTTACCTATCTCCTAATTGAAAGCCGCTAGAGGTTGTTGGAAACAACAATCCCAGATAGATGATCACCCACCATCAAACTTGATAGTGAACAGAACCCGGCTTACGACCTGCTTTCCCATAATTACTTTGTAAAAGACCAATAAAAACTATTGAAAAAGAAGCAAATGACCAGGAAGAAAACCCCCGTAATTAGTTCAGAAAGGGCCGAAAATATTTATAGATTGCTAATAAGAAGTAAATTAGAAGCTTCAGACCTTACAATCATTAAAAATAATGAATCTCAATACCTAGAAATATTAAATGAAGCCTTAACACATACTTCCAAAAGCTTATCAATTAATCATGAACGATTGGAATTTCATGGTGATGCAGTATTAAGACTTGCTGCAACTGAATACATTCAAGCTAATTTCCCATCATTAAAAGTCGGAGAAAGATCAGCTTTAAGAGCGCAGTTGGTAAGTGACGAATGGCTTGCAAAAATTGGAAAAAGAATTGGTATTACTGAAAGTATGCTTATAGCTCCAAAGTCTTTAAAGGATATAGCGGCAAAGGAAACAATTTGTGCAGAAGGCACTGAAGCATTAATAGGAGCACTATATGAATGTCTGAAAAGCATCGAATCCATTCATTTGTGGCTGAAAACATATTGGGATAAGGAAAGCAAAGAAATTCTCGCTGATCCATATAAACAAAATGCAAAATCAGCACTACAAGAATGGAGCCAAAGCCAAGGGTTTAATCAGCCTATTTACGAAGTAGAAGAAATTTCAAAGCAACATGGAGACACAAAAAGGTTCTATTGCAAAGTAATCATTCAAAACGATTCTTTTGGGGAAGGATGGGGAAGTTCAAGAAAAAAAGCGGAAAAAGAAGCTGCCAAAACTGCACTAAATAATTTAAAAACTAAATTATCTCAAGATCTTTTATAGGGATAGTCAATAACTTATCCCAATTGCCTCCTTCAAACAGAACAGCAGCTTTATTTTCAGTAATTCGCTGAACAAACCCTTTGTATCCATTGTAAATAGAACTTGGATTAGCAACTATGACGGATGAGCCAGGAAGGATAATACATTCTGAAGTATTCAAGATTAAAACCAACTCATTTAATTATTTTAAGTCTCTCCTAACTAAACATGTGTGAAAAAATTATTTGGTTAACCATTGGGAAGATTGTTGCACCTCAAGGCCTTAATGGTGCAGTAAGAATCAATCCTAGTAGCGATTTCCCCGAGCGATTTCTTAACCCTGGCAGAAGATGGCTACAAAAAGAAAATGAAGAACCTACAAAAATTGAATTAGCCTCTGGCAGACAAATACCTGGGAAATCTATTTATGTAGTTTCTTTTAAAGGAATAAACAATAGAGAAGAAGCGAAGTCATTAGTAGGCAAAAGCTTATTAATCAATTCAAACCAACGTCCTAAACTCAAAGAAGGCGAATTCCACCTTTTGGATCTAGTAGGGCTAAAAGTAAAACTTGCAGAGGACGGAAAAGAAATTGGTGAGATAACAAATCTAACAAGTGCGGGGAATGACTTATTAGAAGTAGAGTTATTAACAGGGAAAAAAATTTTAGTGCCCTTTGTAAAAGAAATTGTTCCAGAGATAAAGCTAAAGGAAGGCTGGGCGATAGTCTCGCCACCTCCAGGCCTATTAGATCTATAACTAAAAAAATGAACTTCTTAAAACAAAGAAATTTATGACTGAGGAAAACCAGTGATTAAAAGTTCATTAATTCCAGTAATCCTCTGCGGTGGATCAGGTACAAGGCTGTGGCCCTTATCTAGAGAAAGTTATCCAAAACAGTTTTGGGCACTGCATCATGAAAGCAATCTCACATTGCTTCAACAAACTCAAAAACGTATAGAAAACATTAAAGGACTGCAAAACCCTTTTTTAATCTGCAACGAAGAACATAGATTCATAGTTGCGGAACAAATGCGAGAGATAAATATCAAAGCAAAAGCCATTTTTCTGGAGCCTATAGGGAGAAATACAGCGCCAGCAATAACAATTGCCGCACTAAAAGCACTAGAAGAAGGCCAAGATCCCTTGCTTCTTGTTCTATCAGCTGATCATATTATCTCTAAACCTAAAAACTTTTTAGAAGCTATAAATGCTGGTATAAATGCTGCTGAAAAAGGAAAACTTGTAACTTTTGGGATTAAACCTACCTCTCCAGAAACTGGTTATGGCTATATAGAGTCAAGCGAAAAAGCAGGTGAATCTGCTAAAGAATCTGATATCAAAAGGTTTATAGAAAAACCTAATAAAGAAACTGCTGAGCAATTTCTAAACGACAGTCGCTTTACTTGGAATAGCGGGATATTTCTTTTTAAAGCAAGTGCAATTATTGCTGAATTAGAAAAGTTCTCTCCTAAAATCATTAGTTGCTGTAAAAAAGCTCTTAAAGGAAATAAAGAAGATCTTGATTTTCTAAGACTTGATAGTCATTCATTTCGTCAATGTCCAAGCATCTCAATTGATGTAGCAGTAATGGAAAGAACAAAGCTAGGTGCAGTAATTGCAATGAATGCTGGGTGGAATGATATAGGCAACTGGCAATCCATTTGGGAAGAAGAAAAAAAAGATTGTGATGGCAATGTATTGCATGGAAAAGTCATGGTAGAAAATAGTTTGAGCTGCTACTTCCGAAGTGAGCACCGTCTAGTAGTTGGACTTGGATTAAAAGATTTAATTGTTGTAGAAACGGATGATGCTGTTCTCATTGCAGATAAAAACGAATGTCAAAACGTAAAAACAATCGTTGAAAAGCTAAAGCAAGCAAAAAGAGAAGAAGCTAAATCACATAAAAAAATTCACCGGCCTTGGGGACATTACACATCTATAGTTCAAGGGAAAAAATGGCAAGTCAAAAAAATTGAAGTGAAGCCAGGTGCAAGTCTTTCTCTACAAATGCACCAACATCGAGCAGAACATTGGGTTGTTGTAAAAGGGATTGCTTTAGTAGAACGTGATTCAGAAAAAGAATTACTAAAAGAAAATCAAAGTACTTATATACCTCTTCGATCAAAACATCGGCTTAGTAATCCAGGTGAAATACCTTTAGAATTAATAGAAATACAAAGTGGAGAATACATTGGAGAAGATGATATTATAAGACTTGATGATAAATATGGGCGGCAAAAATAACTCAAATAATCTGAAATATCACTTACTCTACTGTTACACTTTTTGCTAAATTTCTTGGTTGATCTACATCTAAACCTCTTCTAGCAGCAATGTGATAACTCAATAATTGCAAGGGAATCACTGTTAATAATGGGCTAATCAATTCATTAACTTCAGGGATAGGTAACAAGTGATCGAAGATTTTTGTATCTGTTGATATTGGTGCTACGCCAATTAAAGATGCATCTCTAGCTTTAGCTTCTTGGGCATTACTTAATACTTTATCAAAAACAATACCTTTAGTTGCGATTGAGATAACTGGAACTTGCTTGTCCAATAAAGCAATCGGACCATGCTTCAACTCTCCAGCAGGGTAACCTTCAGCATGAATATAACTAATCTCTTTTAATTTCAAGGCAGCCTCCAGTGCTATCGGATAATTAATCCCTCTACCCAGAAAAATTACATCTTTTGTTTCAGAAAATTGTTGTGATAATTTTTCACTTAATTGATCATGGGTATTAATAAGATCCTTAATTTGATTTGGGATTAATCTTAATTGGCTACACAAATCAACTATTTCTTCTGTGGAACGACTTTTCCTACGGGCTGCAAACATTAAAGCTAAACCATAAAAAGTCAATAATTGTCCAAGAAAAGTTTTAGTAGCCGCAACTCCAACTTCCATCCCTGCTCCTATATCAATAACATTAGAAACTTGTCTTGATAAAGAACTTTCTGGCCGATTAGTTATCCCTAATTGTAAAGGAGCAGAGTTATCTTGATCACTAGAACATCGTCTTTGATATTCCATAGCTAATGCTGCAAGAGTATCTGCTGTCTCACCAGATTGAGTAACTCCAATGGTCAAAATATTTTTAGCCAAAGGTGGTGGAGCATAGCGAAATTCACTTGCAAAATAAACTGTTGATGGAATGCCAGAAAACTGTTCTAAAAGGTAAGCACCAACCATTGCTGCATGACGACTAGTTCCACAAGCTAAAATTTGAATTTTTTCGACAGAGTCATAAATTGAATCTTCAAACGGAAACGCAACTGGTGCTGAAGGTGGCAATTCATGCGGTAAATATCTTGCTATCCATTCGGCTGCAGTATCTGATTGTTCAAATATCTCTTTAAGCATGAAATGTCTAAATTGACCTTTATCAATATCACTTTCATATCCAGTAATTATTGAAGGTGTTCTATGTTGACGCTCTCCTAAAGAGTTATAGATTTCTACACCCAATGGAGTAAGTAAAGCCACCTCTTTATCTTCCAAAGACAATACTGTTCTAGAAAAACCTGCAAAAGCTGGGGTATCACTAGCACAGAGAAATTCCCCTTCTCCAAAACCTATCAATAAAGGTGCTTTACGCTTTGCAACTATCAAAGTATCTGGCGTTTCAGCCCATATCACAGCAAGTGCATATGACCCCTCCAATACATCTAAAACCTGCTGGACTGCTGAAAGAAGAAGTGAGCCACTAGATTGATGTCCATCTTTCTTTAATCGTTTTAAGTTTTGAGAAATTAAATGAGGAATAACCTCAGTGTCAGTATCAGATCTAAATTGGACACCCTTCTTCTCAAGTTCCTCTCTCAATGAAGTGTGATTTTCAATAATTCCATTTTGAACAACAGCTACTTTTTCTAAAGAATCAAGATGCGGATGCGCATTATGAACCTCAGGTTTTCCATGTGTAGCCCATCGAGTATGGCCAATCCCTACATTTCCTGGGGCTCCATCTTTTTCAATCAAACGCAAAAGGTTAAATAATTTCCCTTTCGCCCTTTTACAACTAATAACAGCATCTTTGACGCCTGGGGAGGGGCTAACTGTTGCTAAGCCAGCTGAGTCATAGCCCCTATATTCAAGCTTTTTAAGGCCATCTAAAAGAATTGGAGATGCTTCTCGAGAGCCAACTAACGCAACTATTCCACACATATATAAAAGTATGAACTTAAATCCATGGATTTTTAGGCTCTTTAGAACCTAACTCAAAACCTAATACTACAAAAGATTCAGTAAGCCAATCCCATACTTCTAGTAGTTTCATCCCCTAAATAAACCCTAATACTTAAGAAATCTGTAGGACATGCAGTCTCACAGCGCTTACATCCAACACAGTCTTCTGTTCGTGGAGAAGACGCAATCTGACCGGCTTTACAGCCATCCCATGGAACCATCTCGAGCACATCCAGTGGACAGGCTCGTACACATTGAGTACATCCAATGCATGTGTCGTAGATCTTTACTGCGTGGGACATAAAGCCCTATGGATAACGTTGCATGTAAAAAACTTTACTCAATTTGGTTCAACAAAAAGAAATTAATGCATCTGGCTTCACTCTTGTTAACTCGCGGGCATGAGCCGTAGGATAAGAACAAATATCCAGAATTATGTCTCAGGAAGCAATTCTCGAAAAAGTTCGTTCTATCGTTGCTGAGCAACTTAGCGTTGACGCAGGCGAAATTAAACCAGATTCGAACTTCCAGAACGACCTTGGAGCAGACTCTCTTGACACAGTTGAGTTAGTTATGGCTCTTGAAGAAGCATTCGACATCGAGATTCCAGACGAGGCAGCCGAAGGCATAGCCACCGTGGGAGATGCCGTGAAATACATAGAAGAAAAATCCTGAGGACCTAATGATGGAGCACCTCCATCGAGTTGTAATAACTGGTCTTGGCGCTATTACCCCAATCGGCAATACCGTCGAAGATTATTTCGTTGGATTAAAGTCTGGCCTAAATGGGGTTGGACCTATTTCCCTGTTTGATGCTTCAAATCACGCTTGTAGGTTCGCTGCGGAAGTATCAGATTTTGATCCAACTGGAATCCTCGAACCAAAAGAATCCAAAAGATGGGATCGTTTCTCAAAATTTGGAGTAGTTGCTGCAAAAGAAGCACTTAGAGATTCAGGCCTAATTATTGATGAAACCAATTCTCAACGTGTTGGCGTGATTATTGGCTCTGGTGTTGGTGGACTACTGACCATGGAAACTCAAGCGCAAGTTCTAAACAACAGAGGACCAGGAAGAGTTAGTCCTTTTACTGTTCCAATGATGATTCCAAATATGGCAACTGGCCTTACAGCTATTGCTCTTGGTGCGAAAGGACCCAGCTCAGCAGTTGCAACAGCATGTGCTGCCGGCTCAAATGCAATCGGCGATTCATTTAGATTGCTTCAACTTGGAAAAGCTGATGCAATGATATGCGGTGGGGCAGAGGCAAGCATTACTCCTCTTGGAGTAGCAGGTTTTTCTAGTGCGAAAGCACTTTCATTTCGCAATGAAGATCCTTCTAAAGCAAGCAGACCTTTTGATGCAGAGCGTGATGGTTTCGTAATTGGAGAAGGTTCAGGGGTACTAATACTTGAAACACTTGAACATGCTAAAAAACGTAATGCAGAAATTTATGCAGAATTAATTGGCTATGGAGCAACATGTGATGCTCACCACATAACAGCACCATCTCCAGGAGGTATAGGAGGGGCAAAAGCAATCAGAGAAACTATTGACGATGGAGCAATCGATATACAAAAAGTTGATTACATTAATGCTCACGGAACAAGTACAGCTGCCAATGACAAAAATGAAACTTCTGCCATAAAGACTGCCCTTGGGGAACGAGCTAACAAAATCCCTGTAAGCTCAACTAAATCAATGACAGGTCACCTTCTAGGAGGATCTGGAGGCATTGAAGCAGTAGCATGTGTGCTTTCTATCAAGCATGGGGTAATTCCACCAACAATTAATTACGCAAACCCAGATCCTGACTGTGATCTGGATTATGTACCTAACACTGCTAGAGAAAGTAAGTTAAATATTGTGCTTTCAAACTCCTTTGGTTTTGGGGGTCACAATGTTTGTCTCGCATTCCGAAAGATGACCTAAAGGTCCTTCTCTCCCCTCCATCAGTCATAATCTTTTAATCACCAACAAATAAAATGGTCGCTGCGCCCGCTTCCCTTGAATCACTTTGCATCAATAGCATCAGAATGCTTGCGGTTGATGCAGTAAATAAATCTAATAGTGGTCATCCTGGTCTGCCAATGGGATGCGCGCCTATGGGCTACACACTATGGGACAAATTCCTTAGTCATAATCCTAAAAATCCAAAATGGTTTAATCGAGATCGTTTTGTTCTATCTGCCGGTCATGGTTGCATGCTCCTTTATGCACTTTTACACCTAACTGGTTACGACTCAGTAACAATTGAAGATATTAAGCAATTCAGGCAATGGGGAGCTAAAACACCTGGTCACCCAGAAACTTTCGAAACTCCAGGAGTTGAGGTTACAGCTGGGCCTTTAGGTGCAGGAATATCAAATGCAGTTGGGCTTGCGATAGCAGAAGCTCATTTAGGAGCAAAATTCAATAAACCAGATTCCAAAATTATTGATCACTTTACTTATGTGATCATGGGCGATGGTTGTAATCAAGAAGGAGTTGCATCAGAAGCATGTTCTCTTGCTGGACACCTAAAACTTGGAAAACTTATTGCTCTCTATGATGATAATCACATAACAATTGATGGAAGAACCGATGTATCTTTCACTGAGGATGTTTTAAAAAGATATGAAGCATATGGTTGGCATGTTCAACATGTTCCTAATGGGAATACTGATGTAAATGCTATTGCCAAAGCAATCGAGTTAGCCAAAGCAGTTGAAGACAAACCATCAATAATTAAAATCACTACAACTATTGGCTATGGTTCTCCAAATAAATCTGATACGGCCGGTGTTCACGGTGCGCCTCTAGGAGAAGATGAAGCAAAGTTAACAAGAGAATCACTCAATTGGTCATACGGTCCTTTCGAAATTCCTCATGAAGCCTATGAGCAGTTCAGGCAAGCTATTGATAGAGGGGCAAAACTAGAAAGTGATTGGAATGAGCAATTAAAGATTTATCGAGCAAAATATCCAAAAGAAGCTGCAGAACTTGAACGTTCATTAAGAGGAGAGCTTCCAGAAAACTGGGATAAAGATTTACCAGCATATACATCTGATGACAAAGGATTAGCTACAAGAAAACATTCCCAAATCTGTTTAGGAGCACTAGGTCCAAATCTACCTGAGTTAATTGGTGGTTCAGCCGATTTAACGCATTCCAACTACACCGACATCAAGGGAGAAGTAGGATCCTTCCAACCCGAAACACCTGAAAAAAGGTATTTGCATTTCGGAGTAAGAGAACATGCAATGGCCGCGATACTGAATGGAATCGCTTATCACGACAGTGGATTAATTCCATATGGAGGTACATTTCTTGTCTTTGCTGACTACATGAGAGGGTCAATGAGGTTATCGGCCTTAAGTGAACTCGGAGTAATTTATGTACTAACACATGACTCAATTGGCGTTGGAGAAGATGGACCAACTCATCAACCAATAGAAACTATTCCTTCATTAAGAGCAATGCCAAATATGCTTGTTTTCAGGCCAGGTGATGGCAATGAGACAAGTGGGGCATATAAGCTTGCCATACAAAATCGCAAACGTCCTAGCTCTCTTTGTTTAAGTAGGCAAGGCATGCCTAATCAGGCAAATTCTTCAATAGAAAAAGTATCTTTTGGTGGATATATACTTGAAGATTGTTCAGGAACCCCTGAATTAATTTTCATAGGTACTGGTAGCGAGCTGAATTTATGTGTAGAAGCAGCCAAAGCGTTAACGAAACAAGGTAAAAACGTCAGAGTCGTTTCCATGCCATGTGTAGAACTTTTTGAAGAGCAAAGTGATTCTTATAAAGAAGAAGTGCTACCTTCTGCTGTTAGGAAACGCCTTGTTGTCGAAGCTGCAGAAACATTTGGGTGGCACAAATATATAGGTCTGGATGGAGATAGTGTAACTATGAATAGCTTTGGAGCATCTGCACCTGGAGGAACTTGTATGGATAAATTTGGGTTTACAGTGGAAAACGTTTTGAATAAAGCAAACAATCTACTTAAATCTGCATAAACATAAGTTGTAAATAAAAAACAAATAAAAGAACAATGGTTTAATTTAGCTTTTGTGAGCTATTTGAGAAGATTTTCCTTGTGAAGAAAGAACATCTTCTAATTGCTCTAGTTCTTTTTCAGTGATTTTTGTTTGCATTGGGCAATGCTTTGGACCACACATTGAACAAAATTCTGCTTGCTTATAAATATCTGCAGGAAGAGTTTCATCATGATATTCCCTTGCTCTCTCAGGATCCAAAGACAATTCAAACTGCTTATTCCAATCAAAAGCATATCTAGCTTTACTCAACTCATCATCTCTATCTCTTGAACCAGAGCGATGCCTAGCTACATCTGCCGCATGAGCAGCAATCTTATAGGCAATTAATCCTTCTCGAACATCCTCCGGATTAGGTAAGCCTAAATGCTCTTTTGGGGTGACATAGCAAAGCATTGCTGTTCCATACCAACCAGCCATTGCAGCACCAATAGCACTAGTAATATGGTCATAACCCGGAGCAATATCTGTAACTAATGGACCTAAAACATAAAAAGGCGCTTCTGAACAATCTTCCATTTGCTTGCGAACATTGAATTCAATCTGATCCATAGGAACATGCCCAGGCCCTTCAACCATTACCTGCACATCATGCTTCCAAGCACGTTTTGTAAGTTCTCCTAATGTTTTCAATTCTGCTAATTGAGCCTCATCTGATGCATCATGTAAACAGCCAGGTCTCAAAGAATCGCCTAAAGAAAAACTGCAATCATAACGTTTGAAGATTTCACAAATATCATCAAAACGAGTAAATAAAGGGTTCTGTTTATGGTGATAAAGCATCCACTGAGCAAGTATCCCGCCTCCTCTACTAACAATGCCCGTTAATCTCCCTTTAACTTTTGGCAAATGCTCAATCAATAAACCAGCATGTATCGTCTGATAATCGACTCCTTGCTGACAATGCTTTTCAATGATGTGCAGAAAATCATCTTCTGATAATTTCTCTATAGATCCATGAACACTTTCTAAAGCTTGATAGACAGGAACTGTCCCTATTGGAACAGGAGAGTCCTTGATAATCGCAATTCGAACATCATCTAGATTTACTCCACCTGTAGAAAGGTCCATGACAGTATCTGCACCATATTTGACAGCAAGCTGTAATTTCTTCAGCTCTTCATTAACATCACTTGCATTAGGGGAAGCACCAATATTTGCATTCACTTTGCACCTAGAGGCAATGCCAATTGCCATAGGTTCAAGATTAAGGTGATTAATATTTGCAGGAATAATCATTCTTCCTCTTGCCACTTCTTCCATAATTAAAGATTCAGGAAGGTTTTCCCTCTTGGCCACAAAAGCCATTTCTTCTGTTATCACTTCCTTTCGAGCAAAATACATTTGAGAAACATTGCTCAAACCACTTCTAGAAGCAACCCATGAAGTTCGCATAACCACAAAAAGTATGAAGAAACTGGGGAAATTTATGCCACGTAAGATCACTCTCTTTCACTTTCCTTCACCGGTACAAACCGTATCAGGTTCAGAGGGTGTGATCTCAGCCAAAAGCAATAGCTTTTTATGGCACCCCTAGTGATATTTATAAAATAGCTATCTTTCGACTAATAAGCTTTTATCTATTAAATCAAATTATTGATTCAAGCGATTATTTTTGCCACGAATTCCATCTAATAGTGTTTTCCTGCGAAGATTTCTAGATACAGAATTGGAAATAATGAGCCCCATACCAACACAAAAGGCAGGTATGGATTGAACACGGTCATTATCTTTGCGAGAAAAAAATCCCAAAATTGCAACCATGATCAATAATGGTGCAGCAAATGAAATTAATAAATTCTTATAGCTCTTCATCAATTTTTGTGCGAAGAAATACTGCTATTACTTTTCATCCAGCTCAACAGAGTATGGAAAATCACACTAATGCCTATTTCAAGAGAATTTTCATCAGGTGCAAAATGACCGTTGTGTAAAGGTGCACATCCGTCAGAAGCTGCTACACCTAGACGAAACATTGTCCCTGGAACATCCTCTAAAAACTCAGCAAAATCCTCTGCTCCTAATGAAGGCAATTCTAATCTCTTGACCTTTTCATCCCCGAGTAAGAATTTTGCAGACTGTTCAACCAAGTTGGTTAGGTCAAAATCATTAAAGACTGGAGGTGCAATAGGTATATAACGAACAACAGCCTTTCCACCGAGGCTTGAAGCAATTGCTTTTATTTGTCTCTCCAACCAATTAGGAAGTGTTTGATTTAATTGTGGATCTAAACAACGGACTGTCCCCAAAAGCCTTACCCGGTCTGGTATGACATTAAATGCATTTCCTCCTTCAATTTTACCGAAACTAATTACAACGGGTAAAAGAGAATCAAGCTGCCTACTAATAGCTTCTTGAACCCCACTAATAATCTTTGCTGCTATCCAGATTGAATCAACTGTCTGATGTGGTCTAGCTCCATGCCCACCGTCACCAATGATCTCTATTTCCAATTTCCCAGCTGCTGCAGTTAAAGTACCATTTCTAACGCCAATAAAACCAACTGGCAGTTCTGGATAAACATGCACACCAAAAAGAGCGTCTAAGCCTTTCGTCGCTCCATCTTGTTTCATCCATCTTGCACCAGATGCAATTTCCTCAGCCGGTTGAAATAAAAGTCTAATTCCTGTAAATGCACTATCGTTTTCAGCAAAAAGCCTTGCAACTCCTAGACCTATACAAGTATGAAGATCATGCCCACATGCATGCATAACACCTTGAACAAGGGAAGCATATGAAAGGCCTGTCTTTTCCTCTACTGGCAAAGCATCCATATCAACTCTAAATCCAACCAAAGGACCATTTGTATTGCCTAGTTCTGCAATTAAACCTGTCTTTCCAACAGATTCGGTAACAGTCCATCCATATTCCTTTAATTGACCAGCAACTAAAGCAGCAGTTTGATGTTCCTCTCCACTCAATTCTGGGTGTGCATGTAAATGCCGTCTAAGTTCAATGAGATCAGGCAAGAAAGACTGCAAACTTAAAATAGGTTTCTTTAACAAGCTCATTTGTTTTGCAGATCTAAAAATGCCATAAGGTCCTTACTTGGACTTGGCGGCCAATGTCTTACGTATAAAAGCCAATCTTGATCGCTATATCTACTGTCAAGTCCAGCAACTGCTGCCCAGTGACTTTCTGCTTCTCCTATTGAGCCTTCTTTCCATAAAAGAGCAGTCAAAGCTGCTCTTCCATCAACAAACATTGGATATTTTCTAATTAGTGAGCGAAGGGCTTTTTCGGCTTGATCAAATTGATTCAATTGATAACAAGCCAAAGCTTCACCAGATAACGCCATAGTAAAACTTGAATCTGCTAAAGATGCTTTATGAAATAAGGTTTTTGACTGTAACCAATCACCATGAGCAGCGCCCATTACATTTCCTAAATTATATAAAGCAGATGGATTATCAGGCTCCTTCTCGAGCACCCATAGATAGTCATCTATCGCGGCATCCCATTCTTCTAAGGCTTCTTCAGCAATTCCCCTATTTAGATGAGGGTCTATTTCCAAAGGTAAAAGTTCTATAGCTCGTGTTTGATCAAGAATTGCACCTTTAATATCTCCTAATATTAAACGTACGTTACCTCTATTACTTAATGCAGAAGCATTTTCTGGAAATGAAGAAAGAAAGCTATCCCAACTTTTTAATGCATTTATGAAGTCCCCTTTATGAGTTTGACTTAACGCTTTTTCAAAAACTAATGGACTTGAATCTTTTACTAAAGCCTCGCAAGGTGAAGTTAAAAGAAAGACAAGAGATAAAATGATTGAAAAAGACCAATATTTTTTCATT
This sequence comes from Prochlorococcus sp. MIT 0603, assembly GCF_000760215.1. Taxonomy (NCBI): domain Bacteria; kingdom Bacillati; phylum Cyanobacteriota; class Cyanophyceae; order Synechococcales; family Prochlorococcaceae; genus Prochlorococcus; species Prochlorococcus sp. MIT 0603. The sequence goes on from NZ_JNAW01000004.1 coordinate 296,924, forward strand.
GGATTATTGATAATTTTTCTTTATTTAAATGTTTAGGTGCTCTTTAGCAGCTGAGGTAACAATTCTGCCCCTAGCAGTTCTTTTGAGAAAACCAATCTGTAAAAGGAAAGGTTCTACAACAGATTCCAATGTTGCAGTTTCTTCACCTAGTGCTGCAGCTAAAGTCTCCAAGCCAACAGGGCCACCATTATGCTCATTTGATATAAATAAAAGCAAGCGTCTATCTGTTTGATCCAAACCTCGCTCATCGACTTGATGCAACCTTAAAGATTCATCAACTACCATTTTATCTATAAGTTTCATTTTCATGTGCACAGTTGCAAAGTCTCTCACTCGACGCAGCAATCTATTGGCAATGCGAGGTGTTCCCCTGCATCTTCGAGCTATTTCATAACTACCTTCTATAGTCAATGGCAAGTTAAAAAGCTCTGCTGCTCTTCTAATAATCATTTGCAATTCCTCAAGATTATAAAAATTTAGTCTTTGACTGATACCAAATCTATCTCTTAATGGTGAACTTATAGCAGCAGGCTTGGTAGTAGCACCAACCAAAGTAAATCGCGGTAATTGTATCTCTCTCGTTCTTGCTGTTGTCCCTTTACCAACAGTTAAATCGAGTCGGAAATCTTCTAAAGCTGGGTACAAAAGCTCCTCAGCAACCTTCGAAAGTCTATGAATCTCATCAACAAATAATAAGTCATTAGGTTGCAAATTTAGAAGTAAGCCAATAATGTCTCGAGGCCTCTCTAGTGCAGGAGCACTAGTAATACGACATTTCACACCAAGCTCATTAGCTAAGACCAAGGCCATTGTGGTTTTACCTAATCCAGGAGGGCCATACAGCAAAACATGATCTAAAGCTTCCTTTCTTGATAAAGATGCTTTAACAGAAATAGAGAGAACTTCTTTTAATTCTGTTTGACCAATAAATTCCTTCCACGACTTTGGCCTGAATGTATCTTCTTTAATAGACTTACTTTCTTCCAACTTTTCTTCCAACATCACAATCGGATCTAACAACCTTGTCTTACGATTACGGTTGCTAGAGGAAGATTTCTCAGAGCCAGAAGACACAATTGCCATATTGGAAGGATAAGGAAACTTGTGTACTCTCAAAAGACTAATTACAGAAAATGTCTAAAGCGAGTAACAAAAGAAAATCCAAAGGAATGCAAAATAAGGCCAATAGGCACTTGGCTGAAAATCGCTATGCAAGATACCAATATGAAATTCTAGAAACACTAGAAACAGGAATAGAACTTCTTGGGACAGAAGTAAAATCCATAAGAGGCGGGAACACAAATTTAAGAGACGGCTTTTGTCTTATTCGCGATGGAAATCTTCTTTTACATAATGTGCATATTTCCACATTTAATAATGCTGGGAATTTTTTCAATCATGAACCATTAAGGGTCCGCAGATTATTAGCTCATCGAAAAGAAATTAATAAGCTAGAAATTCAAATTAATAGAAAAGGACTGACGATCATCCCATTGAAGCTATATCTCAGTGGGTCGTGGATCAAACTTTCTATAGGGCTTGGCAAAGGCAAAAAACTTCACGACAAAAGAGAAAGTGAAAAAAGAAAGCAAGTTGATAAAGAAACCAAATCAGCCATTGCTCGCTATTAAGATATTCAGGACAGCAAGCAAATTTTTATAATGGACAAAATAGAAAAAAGATTAAGGCTAAAAATGCAAAGAGAAAAGCTTATAAAGTCATTAGAAGAGGTCTATAAAAATGCATTTGATCAACTTACGCGACTAGAAATTGAGGATCAATCTATAGCAAAGCTTTCTCAAGCATTCCTTTTATCTCGACAAGCAGCTTTAAATCACTTGAAAATAGAAATAGAGAGGCCAATCATTACAACACCACCTTGCATTGATTCAATTCAGGAAAATGTCAGCGATCCCTAGCAAAGCGAGGCCGTCTATAGGCTGCAAAAAAACACAAATCAATTAAATCTATTGTTAATTGAATAGCAAGTTACATATCAATCTGCATCTAAATTGGCTAATTATTTTGCGGAGAAGGTGGCTCTAAACTCACATTTTCTGGAGGTGGCGTTGGATCAGGATCTGCGATCAACATATGTTGTAAAACGATTTCAGGACGCTCACTATCCCTCCATCTGATGCGATAGGCAGGCATTTTCGTGCCACGACTGGTTGTTTGTTCAACAGGTTCCATAACCCAACCCCGCCTAGAACGGCCTTGAGGATTGCGCTTAACCACAGCATCGGTGTGCTTAAACCTGAAACCAACGCGCTCACCACTCATCCGTAAGACGACTTCATACTGGATCTATTATCCACTTTGAAGGTACCCTTATCCTATTACTGAGAACCGGACTCTGGGCGAAGTAACGGAAAAGCAATCACATCACGTATAGATGGACTATCTGTTAAAAGCATTGCCAAACGATCTATTCCAATACCAAGTCCACCTGTTGGGGGCATACCAATCTCCAAAGCATTAAGAAAGTCCTCATCTATTGCATGTGCTTCTAGATCACCATCATTTTTTCGATTCTGCTGTTTCACAAGACGTTCTCTTTGATCAATTGGATCAATTAATTCACTAAAAGCATTAGCAATTTCACGACCAGAAATGAATAATTCAAATCTCTCAACAATTCCAGGCTTATTTCTATGTTTTCTAGCTAAAGGTGAAATATCAATAGGGTAATCCGTGACAAAAGTTGGTTGAATAAGCTTTGGTTCTACCTTTTGTTCAAAAGCTTCATTCATCAATCGACCAACTGTATTAGCTTCATCAGGCACACCTAAACCAGCATTGAGCATTGCAGAGGAAGCCTTATCTCTATTATTTCCAAAACCATCAAAGTCTAAACCTGTTTCCTGAAAAACTAGCTCCTGCATAGTCTCTCTTCGCCAAGGAGGCGTTAGGTCAAGAGATACTCCTTGATAAGAAATTTTTGTAGAGTTACATATTTGCATACAAATTGACACAACAAGTTCCTCAGTTAAATCCATCATTTGCTTGTAATCTGCAAATGCTTGATATATCTCAACCGAAGTAAATTCAGGATTATGCCTTGAACTAACACCTTC